>JBEKWX010000082.1:0-11358 GCA_049512675.1 Terriglobales bacterium
GGTACTCGCAGCGCGCGGCGAGGATGCGATAGACGTCAATTAGATCCTGCACCCCGCTGACTTTCGCGCTCAGGATGATCTGGTCCGGGCGCAGTCCGTGCTGCTCGGCCAGCTTCGCCGAACTGAGCGCGCTAACTACGATCGCTTCCATGGTGACTTCGCGGGCGTCTTTCGGCTCCGCCAGGCGCGAGTTCTCGTCCATCATCTTCGTCAGCAATGCTTGATCGAGCGACCCCCAGTTCACGCCGATGCGCACCGGCTTCCGGTGTTTGGCGGCCACCTCGATCATGGTGCGGAAGTTGTCGTCGTTCTTGCGCCCTATGCTGGCGTTGCCGGGATTGATGCGGTATTTGGCTAGCCCCTCGGCGCAGCCGGGGTATTTGGTCAAGAGGAGGTGTCCGTTGTAATGGAAGTCTCCAATGATCGGCACACGCAAGCCCTGCTTCGCGAGCCCTTCGACGATGTAAGGGATGGCCTTGGCGGCATCGTCATTGTTGACGGTGACGCGGACGACTTCGCTGCCGGCGCGCGCCAGGTCGGCGACCTGTTTTACGGTGCCAGGAATGTCCGCCGTGTCGGTGTTGGTCATGGACTGCACCATAACCGGTGCATTGCTGCCCACGCGAACGCCGCCGATCGAGGCGGTAAAGGTTTTTCTACGCTGAATTTCGGCCATGCTTGAGGTCTATTTTAAACCAGGGATGGGAAAAGCGCGAGATCGGGCGGCCAAACCCTTATAACGCAGGGCACGCCGAGAGTGCGCCGAGATCGCAAAGGGAAATTCGGTTTTGCCAAGAACTTCTCTGTGCTCTCTGCGACCTTCTCCCCGTTCTCTGCGTTAAAAGGGCTTGGCCGATAGCTGAAGGCGATCCTAAGGCATCCGCGTGAGCCCCGGCAGTGTCTTGACCAGGTCGTTGTAGATCACCATCACGGCAAAGAGCACCAGAAAGACGAATGCCGCCTGGTAGATGCGTTCTTTGATGGGCAGGCTGATCTCTTTCTGCATGAGGCCCTCGATGAAAAGGAGCAGGATCACGCCCCCGTCGAGGATGGGAATCGGCAGCAGGTTCATGATTCCCAGGTTCAAGCTGATGGCGGCGGTGATCAACAGCAGTGGGGTCCAGCCTTCCTCGCGTGCAGCCGCGCCCACCGCGCTGCCGATTCCGATTGGACCATCGACCTGACGCATGGAAACCTTCCGCTGCACCATCTTTTGCAACAACTCGAGAATCAGGAAAGAGCTCTTCTTGTTATCCGACAGCGAGCGACCCAGAGCCTGCGAGAAGTTGAGCTTTACCACTTTAGTGGGAACGCTGGCGATGCCGATCCGGTAGGCAGGCTCTTGCGTTGCTCCTGCCGGAGCCAGGGTTGGGGTCACCGTGAAGTTCAGCTTCTGGTCATTCCGAAGCACCACAAGGTTTAGCGGCTGATCCTTGGTGCGGCTCAACATCTGAATAAGCACGCCCAGTTGGGGAATATCCTTCCCGTTCGCGGTGAGGATCTGGTCTCCGACCTTGATCCCGGCCTTGGCGGCGGGCATCCCTGGTTCGACGAGTGTCAAAGTAGTGCTGGGCTCTTGCGGCACCCAACCCATGTCTCCGTACTGATTGGGGCCGTACGGCTCCGGAACGAGGATTTTCTCTGTGACCTTGCCGCCGCGTTCGATGCCGTATTTCAGAGGCTGATTCGGGCTGAGCGCGTCCTTGACGCGCACCTGTTCCCACGTCGGATTGCTGATGTCTTCGACCCTGACAATCTTGTCACCCGGTTGGATCCCTGCCTTCTCGGCTGGGGTATTGGGATTGACCCATCCCACAACGGCGGGCTCATCGAGGTCGGCGGGGTATTCGTAGTGCACCATGTACACGCCGGTGAGCAGGGCCACAGCGAGCATGATGTTCATCGCCGGCCCGGCCAGCGCCACGATGAAGCGCTGCCAGCGCGGATGAGACAGAAACTCCCCCGGATCGCCGGTGCGGTCGTCCATCGGGTTTTCGCCCGACATCTTCACGTAACCGCCCAGCGGAACGGCGCTGATGCGATAGTCGGTATCGCCCTTGGTGAAGCCCACCAGACGTTTGCCAAAGCCGATGGAAAACACCTCTACCCGGACGCCGAAATACTTGGCCGCGGCGTAATGGCCAAACTCGTGAATCAGGATCATGAATCCCAGCACGATCCCCATGTCGAAGATGGTATGAAGGACGGACAAAAGCTGCGGCATAGCTTCCTAGCTTACCCCTAATTTCCTACGACGAAATGGCCCGGATGGGTGATTCCCTTTCGGCGGTACTGTTGCACTATTTCTCTTGCTAAAAGGCGGGCCCCAGTATCCAGCATAAGCACTCTTTGTATAGATTCCAAATGTCCAGCTGGCGTTGCCGACATTGTTTCTTCGATGACCCGCGGAATTTCGTCGAATCCGATCTGCTCCTCGAGAAACGCAGCCACCGCGACCTCGTCGGCGGCGTTCAGAGCGATGGTCTTAGCGCCCCCGGTTCCGGCCGCTTCGTAAGCCAGACTTTCGTAAGCTAATCGGAGACAAGGAAATTTAGCCATATCCGGAGGGCAGAAATCCAGATGCCGCATGTCCATGACTGAGAAGCGCAATTCCGAAGGGATCCGATCCGGATACGTCAAAGCATACAAAATGGGCAGACGCATGTCGGTCACGGAGAACTGAGCAAGTATGCTGCCATCCACGAATTCGACCATGGAATGGATGGTAGACTGCGGATGCACAATCACTTGCACGCGGTCGGGCGGCACATGAAACAACCGGCAGGCCTCGATCACCTCGAATCCCTTATTCATCAATGTTGCAGAGTCGATGGTGATCCTTTTGCCCATCTTCCAAGTGGGATGATTGAGCGCCTGTTGCACCGTAATTGAGGCAAATTCCGACTTCGGCGTCTTAAGAAACGGACCGCCCGAAGCCGTCAGCCAGATGCGCTCCACTTCGCTGGCCGCCCCGTCCATCCGTCCTCCGCGCAGGCACTGGTGGACGGCATTATGTTCGCTGTCGATCGGCAAGAGCGGCTTGCCCTGCTTCCGCGCCTCGGCGGTGATCAACTCGCCCGCCACCACCAGGCATTCTTTGTTGGCCAGGCCGACAGACTTGCCCGCACGCACCGCTTCATAGGTCGCCTCCAGGCCGGAGACGCCCACAATCGCACTGACCACGAAATCCACCTCGGGATGGGTCGCCACCCGAACCGTGCCCGCGGCGCCGTGCACGACCTCAATCTCGCCCAAACCCGCGTGCCGCAGCCTGCCTCCGAGAGCCTGCGCGGCGGCTTCGTCCGCCAGTGACACCACTCGCGGCTTCCAGCGCACGGCCTGCTCAAACGCGAGTTCAGCGTTGTTGCCGGCCGCCAGCGTGGCAACCTGAAAGCGCTCGGGATAGCTCTCGACCACATTCAAAGTGCTGCGGCCGATCGAGCCCGTCGAACCCAGGATGGCGATGCGTCTCATGCGCGAAGGTCAGTTCTTATTGTAATTGTAAGGGCCTATTGTAAGGGAAAGAGCCAAGTTGTGCGGCGAACCCACGTCCGCAACCCACGAATCGGAAAATGGATGAAGAGTGGGGGTTTCCCTCGTGATTTCGCACGATAAACGCTGCGCCAACGGACACCCCCCTTCGGTAACCTGTCGTAACCCGTCCTTATCGTGCCATGCTCTATCCAGCCGTTAGAAGCCCTATCGACTGCGACCGCAGCGCCAACTCCCGCTGCGGTCGCGGATCTCAAGTGAGGTTTTTCATGCTGCAGTCTCCGGAATCGAAGTTCTCTCCAAACGCAGTCCCGCCCACGAACAGTTACACTCCGGTCAAGCCGGCCGCCTCACCCATGGATCAGGCCAACATCGGACGCTCGCTCGTCATCAAGGGTGAAGTGACAGGTACGGAAGCGCTCTTCATCGACGGGCGCGTCGAAGGCACCATTAGCTTCCCCGACAGTCGCGTCACCATCGGCCGCAACGGAACCGTCGCCGCGAACATCGTCGCCCAGGAAGTCGTCATCATGGGCAAGGTGCAGGGCAACGTCGAGTGTGCGGACCGGCTGGACGTTCGCAGCGAAGGCGTGCTCGCCGGCGATGTGATCACGCATCGCATCAGCATCGAAGAAGGCGCGATCCTCAAGGGCGGCGTCGAAGTGCGCAACCCCGAAAAGAAAGATCAGAAAAAGCAGGAGTCGGCCCAGAGCAAACAGGAATCGTCCAAAGCAATGGCCGCAACCCCCGGCAACGGATAATCAAACGAAGTCTGAATTCGAAGTCGGAATTCAAGAAACGATGGAGGGACGGGCGCCTCGCCCGTCCAGCCGGACGAGACGCCCGGCGCTCCGTCTTTTTCTTTTTCTGGATGTACTACTTCTTCGGCTTGAAGTCGAGGGAAGCCGAGTTCATGCAGTAGCGTAGCCCGGTCGGCCCCGGACCATCCGGAAACACATGGCCCAAATGAGCATCGCAGCGGGCACAGCGCGCCTCGGTGCGAGCCATACCATAACTGGTGTCAGTGAGTTCGCGGATGTTCTCGCGGTCGGCGGCGGCATAGAAACTCGGCCATCCGGTTCCCGAATCAAATTTCGTTTCCGAGCCAAAAAGCAGCGCACCGCAGCAGACGCAGTGATACGTCCCGTCGTCGTGCTTGTTCCAGTACTGGCCGGTGAAAGCGCGCTCGGTACCGCAGGCGCGGGCCACTTGATACTGCTCAGGAGTGAGCTGCTGCCGCCACTCGGTTTCGGTCTTGGTGATCTTGTCGATGAGCTTGTCAGTCATGTCGGGTCTCCAGAAAATAAGATGTAGAAAAGATCCAGAAGTTGCAAACCGCCCCGCAGCGTCAGCCGGTGCCCCAGGTTCGCGTCCGTTCTCTGGACGCTAACCTGGGCCCAGAGTGGATTCGGGCTGACTGCGCGCCGATATTAGGACCTTCTGCACCCAGGCTAACGCCCAACAACCGGGCGTGAACCTGGGGCACTGTGCTACTTGAGATTGGGTCCGACGACACTTCGCGCCATCAAATCGAGGACCCTATCCGCTTCAGGCGAATACGGCACCGAAAAGAAAGGGTTCTTCATAGCGCCAATCGCGAATATGGACTTCAGGTTCTCCACCGGCGTCAGAATGTATGCCGAAAACGGACGACCTTCCCGATGAGTCAGCGCGGCACGGTGAGAGCCGTCGATGACTCTGAACGGCAAGAGGAGACCCACCTTGCCATCAGACAGGTCCGGCTGAGCCTCGATGGCAGCGATACCCGGATCGTGCATGTGTCCTTCGGGAATGTGATCCAGATGAGCGCCTTCAATCCAGCTTTGACAGATGAACTCCCGGTGAAGATTCGGTGTGAGCGTGACGGGTTCCTTGCTGGTAGTGAATCGCTCCGCGATGAACTTGCTGTACTGAACGTCTTGCCCATCAAAACCGGCGTGGCTGGATGATTTCAGCTCCGCCATCGGGCCTAGGTTGAGTGCCCTGGCGCCGCATTTCTCGCAGCTGCCGTCCTCAGACCTGTTGTAATCGAAATCTTCATCGGTCCATGCTCGGTGATTTTCGGAAAGATATGCAAGCATCTCAGGCATCGGAGGATGACCTCTCACGGCATCGAAGTACTCTTCCACCGAGAGGTCCTTCGGCATCCAGTACCCGGCTTCTCTCGATGGAATCGCGGTCTGCTTGGAGAGGTCACGCGGCTCAACTCCCGTCCTCCTGGAAAGCTGGTACAGCCGCGCGCGTTCCTTTCTCTCGCGTTCCTGTTTGGCTCGGGACACTCCTGAAGTTTAACGCGAGACCAGAGTTCACCGCGAAAATGGACGAGTGGCCCACCAGCCGCTTTCTTGTTGGGAAAGAGGTTTGCGGCGTAATCTCAGAGAATTCGCCTAGAATTATGAAGAGGTTTATTCATAAAGGATGTGGGCACGATGGCAGTTTATCGAGTAGAACCAAAATTCGGAGAAGAGCCGAATAAATGGAAGGCTGAGAAATTCGCCGAGATCGGCTGGGAGGAAACGTTCGTGCGGCACGTGACGGAGTTATGCACGATCGTCGATGCGAGCCTTATCTTCGACCAGCAGCGAGAAGATGTGAAGCACGCAATCATCGCGATTCTGACTGACGGGCTAATGCCTGCCTTTTTGGAGCTCAGAAAGATCCGTGCGTTTGATGGAAAACCATTGCCGCTCATTGACCGGCGGGAGTTCTACCATGATTTCTGTCGGAAACTCTGGAAGGCATATAAGGACCTGACGCAACGCGCGGCAAATGAGGCCGGCTTCAATATCGGATTCCTTTTTACGGCCGACAAGGATTTCGCGAAGGGACTGAAAGAGTTTCAGGGTAGTTATCCAGATGTTCGCCCTGAACTGGGTAAATCTTTGGAGCAGGTGAGAGACCGCTGGCAGAATGAACTCGCCAAATTTCGCAACACCTTTCTTGAACACCAAGATAGCGACCCGAAACACTTCGCGAAGTTCTATCAGCCTGCCTACGTCGAATCGCTCTTTGAAGAGGTATGGAACACGATCGTCGATCTG
Organism: Terriglobales bacterium; assembly: GCA_049512675.1. Lineage (GTDB taxonomy): Bacteria > Acidobacteriota > Terriglobia > Terriglobales > Acidobacteriaceae > Acidiflorens. The sequence continues at coordinate 6,534 of JBEKWX010000082.1, forward strand.
CTCGCGGTGTTGCTTGAGAGCCGTTTGCCTCACGGCACAAAGCTTGTCGTACCTGATCCGAATCGAGAGCCAAAATGGCCGAATCGATTTATGTTCGATCATCCTGCTCTCAGACGGGAATCGAGCATGTGAAGATCGAACTCATTCCCCACGCGCTCGCTGGCGGGTGGCCCACCCTACCATCATCATTTGAAAATCCGGAGGGTGCCCCGTCCAAGCTCCGCTTGGGCGGGCTCGTTGCTGTTGCAATCTCTCGAAGTACCCCGAAAATACCTCATCTCTTTTTCATCACAAACGCCCAGTGAGCACCATCACAGACCTCCAACCGCCCGTCGGCGACAATGGAGATTCGACCTGTAGCAGGCCCGAGGTGTGCCCGTCACCAAGACGCTCCTCGAAGCTGCCCCAGCCCCACTAGCCGGCGCTCTTTGACAACACGAAGTTGAGGCAGTCAGCTGTCAAGCCCCCTGCCGAAATCCTGCGAGTGAGCCAAATAAGCTAACTCCTTATTCCGGAATATTTTACGAATAGCTCCTTTAAACTCAAAGATTTGAAAGGATTTTTTCGCCAAATCTATGATTCTAAAGGGCCGGGATGTAAAAGAAAATGCGACGCCAAATAGTACCTTCGAAGTAAACAAGCCGCACCCAAAGTGGGGATAGTCGAGCTAAGCGATTATTCCTTAATACTTTAGATATAAGTCCTTATTCTTGATGATTTTGCCCCTAACCCTATGATTCTAATATCTCGAAGAAGATAGGGGGGAGGGGGTACCCCTACTAATTGGGGCAATAATTGACATGACTCATCCATTCGGCTAGGATGGCGGTCAAGGATTGCCGATGAACTCAAGTTGTAAAAAGGAGTCATCGTGCAGTTGCCCTACGAAGTACAAGAGGAACAGGAAACGCCTCTCCTGTTGGAGTTACTTCAGGGGACAGCTCTATTCCTGTGGAAGGAATGGCCTAGAGATATGCGAGCCGTAACACTTGACGCGAAAACAACCTTTTCCCTAACCGGAAAATGCCCCCACTGTCGGCACGACTCGGTTTTTATCCAAGTTACCGATGTGTTTTCGCAATGGATCGGCCAACTTCAAGCAGGAGCCCAAAACAGATTAGTAGTAGCCATGCGTTGTCAGGGATGTTTGCAGTACATTCTTGGAATAGCGACTCGCACTGGTGGCCAGCCCGTCCAGTATGAGGCGCATTATCCGCTCGGCAAGCCGGATGACACGGTGGCGGAAGAAATTCCAGAACACATACAGCCTGATTTCAAAGAAGCTTTGCGCTGCCGTTTCGTGGATGCTTACAATGCGACCGCTGAAATGTGCAGGCGTGCGATTGAGGCTAGTTGTTTAGATCTGGGCGCTCCGAAGCGAGACGTTTTAGAAGACATGATTGACTGGCTGGAAATTGAGCGAAAAATTACACCCTTTCTGAAGGAAGTTGCACACAAAATCAGATTGGGTGGAAATCGCGGAGCGCACCCGCCAGAAGATGGCCCAGCAGCGGCGTCTCTCGATCTGGCAGTCGCTGAGGATGGCCCGGTTATGATTATTACGAAAGAACACGCAGACGCCATCATTCAGTTCACGCGGGAGTTCTTCCACCACATTTACGTAGTCCCAAAGCAGCTAGTCAAGTACGATTTCTCGAAACCGAAGGCAGCGAAGTGACAACTGAGGCTGAAAAATTTGATGTTGTGGTTAGGAAGCTTCTTTCTGTCTCGCATGAAGAAATCCAAAAGCGAGACAAAGAATGGAGACGTAAGCGAGCGCAGAAAAAGCGGGCAAAGCCTTCGCCCGCTTCCCGCGCTTCCGGCTCCAAGGCTTAGTTAACCGAGGCGGCTCCCACCTTGCCGGTGAGTTGAGCGAAGGTGAGGCGCCTGCCGACGATCTGAGAAACGGTGATGTCGAATCTATCAGCATCAGTTAACGGATTTTCCTTAGTGCCACGATAGTTGAAGCGAAACGATTGTTCGTCGAGATAGCGGAACAAATGAAACGGTTCCACAGCAACGTAGGTTCCAGCAAGGCCGCGTTTAAGCAGCGACCAGAAATTCTCCATGCTGTTGGTGTGTACGCGGCCGTCCACGTACTTAACGGCATGGTCAATGATCTGGTGCTCGTACTCACCGTGCAATCCCTTGTATCCTCCCATCTCGTCAGTGAACAGCGCAGTTCCGGCTTCGACATTGGTTTTCACGAATCCTTGGAGAGTTTCTTTCTGGCGGTCGGGGATGATCTGAGTGCGAACCTTACCGCCGCGCTCCAAGACTCCCGCAACCATCATCTTGTCGAAAAACGATTGCCCGCGACCGGTGATCCGGCGAGCCTTTACGCTCTTATGCATATTCCGCGCTTTGCCACCGATGAAAGTTTCGTCCGCTTCTACTTCGCCACCGTTGCCACCGAGTTTCGATCCGAGAGTTTCGTCCTGCATTGCCAACCGAATTCGGTGCAACATGAACCAAGCCGATTTTTGGGTAACCTTCACATCGCGGGCGATCTCATAGCTGCTGATTCCGTTCTTACAGTTGGTGATGAGCCAAGCAGCGGTCAGCCATTTATCCAGCGGGATCGCGGAATCCTCCATCACAGTTCCGACCTTGATGGAGAACTGCCGCTTGGAATGATGGGAGCTGCACTGCCAGATGCGCCGTTCGGCGTGAAACTTAACCTTGTCCGACCCACAGGTAGGGCAAAGGACACGGCTATCTGGCCATCTCCGTATCGCCAAGTAATCAATGCAGTTATCTGGATTCGAGAAGTATACGATTGCTTCTTGGAGGCTCTTTGGTTCCGGCATGGGCTTGTTCTCCATGACCAGAATCTTAGCAAATTATCGTGGATGAGTCAAGTAAATTATTACCCTAATTGGTTAGCGCCTTGAGAGTTAGTAGATAGTCAAGACCCTGCCGCTAGTGCGCCAGGGGTTGATTCGCGCCAAGCAGTAGGCCGATGCCAGCGCGTTTGCGCAACTCCGAGAGCAGTGCAGTAGCGGCGTTCAGGTAAGTGAGATTGGGATCGGACGTATCAGCCCATACCGCGTCATAGACGATCTTTGCTGCCTCTCTCCTGTCCATGTGGAGAGCCGCTTCCATGCGGTCAGCCTGCTGCCGCGCCTCGCCGTAGCAGCTATGGCAGACGGCGGCCGGTTCACTGGCCCCGCTGTGCTGGTGTTCGAGAACGCAACGGAACGTGGCCGCAGCATTGATCTGAGTGTGGGATGCGAAAGCCTGCGACTTGAGCTCTTTCAGGAAGCGCTCGCGGTCGTCATCGATGTGCGCCCCGGCGATCTGCGTGCCGGTGATGTGCGAGCCGACGATCTGCGCGCCGGTCGTGAGTTGCGACGCAGGCTGCGATGCGGCGGAAGCCACGGCATACGCATGCGTCGCCCGTTCGGTCGGCGAGACCCGATCCGGCGACTTGCAGATCGGGCAAACCTGCACGTCAGCGGGATAGTAGGCGCGGCAATGCGAACAAGGCATCCCGTAGCCGATGGCTTTGTGCTCCGGCGGCGCCGAACGGGCCTCGGACGCGGGCCGCGGCGCCGGATGCCGCTCTGGGGTGGATATTGCGCTGGATAGTGCAGCAGATAGTCCAGCAGAAAGTGCAGCAGGGTTAACGGATTTCTCTCGGGCCTGTTTGGCAGCGGTGGTTTCCATGAATCGTCCCGGCGGTGCTGGAAGCACCGCGTTTTCTGATCATATTTTAGGTTTGCTGGCGGTTGGAGGGCGAAGTACGTAAGTACATACCAAAGGTAACGTCCAATCGTGCATCTTGGGAGGAGAGTTACTTAGAGGTCGTGATCAGCCGGACGACCTCCTGCATACGTGCGCGGTAAAGGTTCTGGCTGGGATCCAGGCGGGAAGCGATTTCGAGTTCTCCGAGAGCCTCTTCGTATTGGTTAAGGGCCATCAGGCAGGCGGCAAGGGAATAGTGATTCGGGGCGCTGGGCTCTAGGCGGAGGGCTTCGCGAAACTCCTTTTCAGCCTCCGCCAGTTGCTGGGTATTCACGAGGGCGGTCCCGAGATAGTGGTGTCCCATTCCGGATTCCGGATTGAGCAAAACTGCTTGGCGCAGCACCTCAACCGCTTCCCGGTCCCTTCCGGAAAGCAGCAGGGCCTGTCCTAGGACGCGGTGCTCAGCCGCTCCGGCGGGATTGGCGGCGATAGCAGCCTGTAACTCGCGAATGGCCGAGGGGTAGTCACGCTTGGACATGTAGGCTCGGGCCAGGCAGTTGTGCCCGCCGTCCCACTCCGGATTCTGACGATAGAGATCCTTGAATTCCGTGATGGCGCTATCGAAGTCTTCCTTGTCGCAAAAAGTGTTTCCCAGGTTGTTGCGGACGCTGGCTTCTTCGGGGTTGAGGCGCTTGGCGAAGCGATATTCCGCTATCGCCTCATCCAGCTTGCCCTGGTCGTGCAGGACGACGCCCAGATTGCTGTGCGCCTCCCAAAAGTCGGGGCGCAGGCTGAGGGCGTGGCGATAGGCGATGGCGGCGCGGCGCAGGTCGCCCTGGTCGCGATGCGTGATTCCCATATCGAAGTAGACGTCCGCGTTCGCCAGCGAACCGGCGGGTTCGCGTGCCAGAGATTCTTCGAAGGCGTGCAGGGCGGCATCGTAGTGGCCCCCGGCATAGAGCGCGAGTCCGAGGTAGCGGTAGGCCTCGGCGTTGGCGGGATCCATACTGAGCGCAGTGCGCGCTTCGGCGAGGGCGTCCTCGGCATCGTCTGTCCGGTAAAACAGGTAAGCAAACTGGCTGTGCGTTTCGGGGAAACCGGGCATCAGGCGCGAAGATTCCGTAATCTCGTCGAGCGC
>JBEKWX010000083.1:0-11287 GCA_049512675.1 Terriglobales bacterium
GTTTCCTGGATGGGAGGCACCGACGGCACCTGCCGCTATTGTCAGCTTGGTCTGGAGAATCTCTGCGACTCACCCACGTTTACCGGTTATACCGTGGATGGCGGCTACGCTGAATATGCAGTCGTTCGCTCCGATTTCACTTTCCCTCTGCCCGATCAGCTGGACGATCTGCACGCCGCGCCGCTGCTGTGCGCGGGCATCATCGGTTTTCGCAGCCTTCGTGTGGCCGGCGTGAAGCCTGGAGACCGTGTCGGCCTGTTCGGCTTCGGAGCTTCGGCCCATCTGGCAATCGCGGTCTTGCGCTCCTGGAATTGCGAGGTGTACGTCTCCACGCGAGGAGCAACTCATCGCCAGTTAGCAGCTTCTTTAGGGGCGGTTTGGGTGGGAAGTGAGACCGACAGACCGCCCGCGGAACTGGACTGCGCAGTGACCTTCGCTCCCAGTGGCGATGTCGTAATAGCCGCTCTAGCCAGCCTGCGCAAAGGAGGAGTGGTTGCCATCAACGCAATTCACTTGGACCGCATTCCCCAGTTTGACTACGATCGCCTGCTGTGGGGCGAGCGCCAGCTTCGAAGCGTCGCGAACATGACTCGTGCCGACGCGCGAGATTTCCTGAAAGTAGCGAGCGCGATTGGTCTGAGGCCGAAAGTAACTGCCTTCCCACTCGACCAGGCCAACGAAGCGTTGATTGCGGTAAAAGAAGATTCCATCGACGGAGCTGCCGTCATAACCATGTGAGGCGGTCGCGCGTTTTCTCGCAAGTCAAGCGTTCAGCAACTTGGGCACAATAGCGGCGCGCCCCGATGTTATCTTAATGGGGGTTGTGACCACGATTCCAGGTCGCAACCGAATCGCTAGCAATCACCTTCATGGAAGTTCTCAAAAGACTTTTTGAGCAGCATTTCCACTCACCGGTCGAGCGAGTGCAGCCGCTGCAGGGCCAGCTCGGCGGTTCGGGCCGCAAGATCATCCGGCTTTCCAGCGACAAACTCAGCGCGATTGGCGTTCTCTATGACGTGCGCGAAGAGAATGTCGCCTTCCTCGAATTTTCCCGGCACTTTCGCAGGCACGGTCTGCCGGTGCCGGAAATTTATGCCGAAGATTTGAGCCACGGCGCTTATCTCGAAGAAGACCTTGGCACCACCACGCTTTTTGAGTTTCTCTCGGACCATCGCACCGGCGCGACCATCGCTCCCGAGGCCGTCGCGGCCTATCGTAAAGTGGTCGCCGTGTTGCCGCGCTTTCAGGTCGAAGCCGGCCGCGATCTGAACTATAAAGTGTGCTATCCGCGCGCCAGCTTCGATCGCCAGTCCATCGCCTGGGATCTGAATTATTTCAAGTATTACTTTCTCCGGCTCGCCGGCATTCCCTTCAACGAGCAAGCGCTGGAAGACGATTTCAGCCGCCTGACGAAATTCCTGCTGATCGCCAACCGCGATTATTTTCTCTATCGCGATTTCCAATCCCGCAACATCATGTTGCGCAAAGTTCCAAACGAAGTTCTGAACAAAGTTCCGAACAGAGTTCCAAACGGAGTTCCGAAAGAAGACCAGCCGTTTTTCCTCGACTACCAGGGCGGCCGCAAAGGCGCGTTGCAATACGATATCGCTTCTCTTTTGTACGATGCCAAAGCCGATCTGCCCCCGGAATTGCGCCAGCAATTGCTCGATCACTATCTCGCAAGCCTCGCCGGTTTCCTCGATCTAGATCGTTCCGAGTTCATGCAGTTTTACTATGCCTACGTATACGTCCGCATCATGCAGGCCCTCGGAGCCTATGGCTTTCGCGGCTTTTACGAACGCAAAGAGCATTTCCTGCAAAGCGTGCCCTACGCGCTGAAAAACCTGCGCTGGCTCCTTCACAATGTGGAGTTGCCCATCGCCTTGCCCACGCTGATGGAAGCCTTCAAAAGCATGGTGGCCTCGGATAAGATACAAGGCCTCACTTCCGAACCGGAAAAATTGACGGTGCGGGTTTTCAGTTTTTCATTTCACCGGGGCCTGCCGCAAGACGAGACCGGAAATGGCGGCGGATTCGTTTTCGATGGCCGCAGCCTCCCGAATCCCGGGCGCGAAGAGCGTTTCAAAACCCTAACCGGCAAAGACGCGCCGGTAATCGACTATCTCAATCAGCAGGAGAGCGTGCACCAATTTCTCGCCAGCGCCAAATCGCTGGTGGACGCAAGCGTCAGCACCTATCAGCGCCGCGGCTTCAAGCACTTGATGGTATCGTTCGGTTGTACCGGCGGCCAGCACCGATCGGTCTATCTGGCAGAGCAATTGGCGAATCATTTGCGCGGTAAAGATGGAGTGGAGGTCGTGGTACGTCATCGCGAGCAGGAGCAACTGAATCCATGAAAGCGACAGACCTGTGAAGGCGAGAGCTCTGTGAAAGCCATGATCCTCGCCGCCGGCCTCGGCACGCGCTTGCGTCCGCTCACCGACGATCGTCCCAAAGCGCTGGTCGAAATCAACGGCCGCACGCTGCTGGAGATCACGCTCTCCCGATTGCGCAGCTTCGGAGTTCGCGAGGTAATAATCAACGTTCATCACTTCGCCGACCTGATTGTGGAGTACCTGAAAACGAACGACAATTTCGGCCTGCGCATTGAAGTCTCGCGCGAAGAGGCGTTGCTCGATACCGGCGGTGGCCTGAAGAAGGCCGCTTATTTCTTTGCAGGGGAGTCTGTCAAAGGTTCCGGACGCTCTGAAGAACCCTTCATCCTGCACAATGTCGATGTCCTCAGCACGATTGACCTCCGGCGCATGGTGCAATTTCATAATGAAAATCACGCTCTGGCGACTCTGGCGGTGCAGCAACGCAAGACCTCCCGCTACCTGCTGTTCGACGATCGCCTTCAGCTTTGTGGCCGACGATCCGGCGCCGATCAACCGGAGTTCGTTGCCGGTCGCCAGCAAGCGCAAGCGCTGGCCTTTTCCGGCATCCACGTGATTTCTCCCCGTCTTCTGACCATGATGAATGAAGAAGGCGCGTTCTCCATCGTCGCTTCCTATTTGCGCCTCGCTGCCCAAGGAGAAAAACTCCTCGCCTTCCGCGCCGATGAATATTACTGGCGCGATCTCGGCAACCCTGAGAACTTGGCGCAAGCCGCGCAGGATCTAAGGCAAAACGTCATCGCGCAGTAGGCTCAGCGTTCTAACCCTCGCAACTGTTACTCTCAAGCAGGACGCCAACATCCTGGAGACCGCACCTCATTGCCGCCCCTTGTCAACGCACAGGAAATTACGAAGGCCTTCGGAGCCAACCCGCTCTTCCAGAATGTTTCGTTCACCATTTCCGAAGGAGATCGCATCGGCCTGATCGGCCCGAACGGATCCGGTAAAACCACGCTTCTCCGAATTCTGGCGGGCGAGGTTGCTGCCGATAGCGGCGAAGTATCGCTGCGCAAACGAACCCGTCTCGCCTCTGTCGAGCAGGACTCAAGATTCCAGCCCGGAGCCACGGTGCGTTCGGTGATCGAGAGCGCGCTAGATCGCAGCGGCGCCTCCGGGTCCGAGCGCGGCGCCCGCTTTGCCGAGACCCTGGGCCGCGCCGGTTTTGAGGACCTCGCAGCGCCCACCACCGAGTTATCCGGAGGCTGGCGGAAGCGTCTCTCCATTGTCGAAGCCCTGGTGCAGCATCCCGATATCCTCTTGCTCGACGAGCCCACCAACCATCTCGATCTGCCCGGAATCACCTGGCTCGAAGATCTGCTTGAGGCAGCGCCCTTCGCCAGCGTAATCGTGAGCCACGACCGCTACTTTCTGGAAAATGTCACCACCGACATGGTCGAGCTCAATCGCATCTATCCCGACGGCTCGCTCCGAGTCAACGGCAACTACAGCGCCTTCTTGGAGAAGAAAGAAGAATTCCTGCACGCCCAATCCCGCCGTCAGGAAGCGCTGGAGAATCTGGTCCACGGAGAAATCGAGTGGCTCCGCCGCGGCGCGAAAGCCCGCACCCGCAAATCCAAAGCCCGCATCAGCAAAGCCGGCGAACTCATGGGCGAGCTCGCCGACTTGAACGCCAGAACCCGCAGCGCCACCGCGCAAATCGATTTTTCCGCCACCGATCGCAAAACCAAGTGTCTGATCGAACTGCAGGACGTCACCTGCACCGTGGGTACCGGAACATTGGCTACCCGAACATTATTCGAAGGCCTCAACTTCATCCTCACCGCCGGAATGCGCGTGGGCCTCGTCGGCCCGAATGGCAGCGGCAAAACAACCCTGCTCCGCCTGTTGCAGGGAGACCTCGCTCCAACCGGCGGCGAAATTCGCCGCGCCGATTGGCTGCGCATCGTCTACTTCGACCAGACCCGCACCCTCGATCCCGACATAACTCTGCGCCGCGCGCTAGCGCCGGAGGGCGATTCCGTCGTCTATCGCGATCGCATAATTCACGTAGCCGGATGGGCCGCAAGATTCCTGTTTACCGGCGAGCAACTCGCCCAGCCAGTCGGGCGCCTCTCCGGAGGCGAACGAGCGCGCGTCCTGGTCGCGCAACTCATGCTCCAGCCCGCCGACATTTTGCTGCTCGATGAGCCCACCAACGACCTCGACATTCCAACCCTCGAAATCTTGGAAGAAAGCCTGATCGATTTCCCCGGCTCGCTCGTGCTCGTAACCCACGACCGCTACATGCTCGACCGCGTATCCAGCATCGTGCTAGGACTGAACGGAAAAGGCGAAGCCAACACCTTCGCCGACTACGCGCAATGGGAGGCATGGCAAGCGCAGCGCACAAAGTCAGTCGTGGCGACGACGGCTCGTGTGGTGGCGGGGCTTTGCCCCGCTCCAGCGACTTCAAAGACGTCGTTCAGCCCTGCACCCACAGCAACCACAACAACGAAAAAGAAACTCTCCTACCTCGAAGCGCGAGAGTACGCCACCATCGAGCAGCGAGTGGAAGAGGCCGAACACTTAGTGCAGGCCAAGCGCGCAGAACTGGAAGATCCAGCCAACGCGATGGATGCCCCGCGTCTCGTAAGTGCGCAGGCGGCGCTAGACGCAGCGCAGCAGGCGCTCGATGCCCTGTACGCGCGCTGGTCCGAACTGGAGAAAAAGAACGGCTGAGACCTCCCAGCAAACCAATGAGGTTACTGGTGTTATCGCGATGTTTCAACACCTATCTACTGAGAGCACAGTACACAATTTAGCCGAACAGCGCCGCACAGCCAATTCCATTGCCCCCTGCAACCAATCGCAGAACAGGTGGAGGCATTCGATAGGGATGCCAACTGCGCTGTTTCCATGCGTTCGTAAAATTATCCATTGTGCTTCTGAGTTTGTCGGGCCGCAGCATGGCGAATAATCCAAAACTGAAGAAGAACGCCGCCATTAGCAGTGCTGCGGGTGCACCGCCACGGCTTGGGAGTGTCCCCTGCATCCCTACAGAGCTACCACCAACTCGCCAGTTGTCTTTAACAGCGATTACCTCGTTGAGAATTGGCCGGTCCGGGTCAATGAGTGATATAGAGAATTTTCGCCAACTATAAACGTTCCCAATTGGCCGAATCGCCGGGATTCGCCGTGCGTCCAGCCGTTGAGGAACTATGGATACGGGTAACCCTTGGCCAATGCTGCTTCGAGAGAAGCGTCGTGGCCGTAGACATCGCGGTAGAAATGGACCTCTCCGTCCTCCTCGGCGATCGCCGTTGCGTAAACGATCAGGATCGGCACCGGCTTGGTGAGGTAGACGGTGTGGTTGTCCGGTCCCTCGTGCATCGCGCGTTCAACTCGTTCCAGGGTCCATTCCGGTTTGTCTCGCAGGAGCCACTGTGCCATTTGAGCCGGATGTTCCAGGTGAATGCATCCGTGGCTGAGGGCGCGTTTGTTCGTCGAAAACATGTCCCGGTTCGCGGGAGTGTCATGCATGTACACATGATGCTCGTTGGGGAAGATGACCTTGAGCAGGCCGAGAGCGTTTTCCGGTCCCGGTCTTTCTCGTACCGTTAGCTTCCCGGCACGCAACTGCCGGAGCACATCGTCACTGATTCTCCCCGATGTGACCAGCTTCCCGTCGCTCGTGACCACCTCCATGTTCATGTCCTTGATGTAGTCGCGATCATCTTCGATTTCGGGAATCTCTTCCTCGCGGAGAATCCTGGGCGGCACATTCCAGTAGGGGCGGAACACCAGATACTTAATGCTGCTCTCAAATACAGGCGTCTGGAAATCGTAGGCGTCGCCAACGTTGACGTTCATGGTCAATCCGACGCGATTGTTCCGATCGAAAGCCCAGAGCTGGAATGCGGGCAAGTTAACCACAACCGGCGGCTGCGTGAAGCTGTAGCGCAGCCAGCGATAACGTTCGAGAACCAAACGCAACTGCTCCAGGCAGGCGCGCAGCGGCACATTGAGCTGCACGATGGTGTCGCTGTCCAGGCTCCCGTTGCCGGAAAGTCCATGCCTTTGCTGGAAGCGCTTGACGGCACCAAGTAAAGGTTCGTCATACACCGTCGCGTTGTCGGGAAAGACAGCGTCTTGCGGCATGTCGCCGAGCTGGCGAAGCCGTTTGGCGAGGGCCGGCATCTTGTTGTAGTACCCCCCGCGACGGACAACGCCGATTGGCGGCGGCAACTTTTCGCCGTCATCCTGCTCTGCAAGTTTCATGTACTTCAACAACGCCTGTCGAGTGGCTTTATAGCGCTCGAACGGCGGTTCGATCTTTGCAATCTCCTCTTTCAGGTCGGTGGGGGAAGACTGAAGCTGCCGAAGATAGTGAGCCAGGTCGAGCCTCTTGTGCTCGACGTCGAATCCGAACTTGAAGTGCTTAGGGTTAATCCGCCCGAGGCGGATGGCGGAAATGTGACGCATGGCGCAAACCGTGAGTGCGAGGTCGAACCGGGCCTCGTCCTGCGGAGAATGGTGCGCCTCCAATTTGGCGATCCGCTCCGGCCAGCGCGAAGCGTCATAGTCTTCGGCGTTCAGGCCTTCGTTGTCCGCTTCGGAAAGGAGTTGGATCATCTGCCGTGCGCGGCGGGTAGGCTGGCCATTCTGAATCCACGCGAGAGAGTAATCCTTGGAGCGATAGAAGTTCTCAACCTGGAGACGATACTCCGGAAAATTCGGCCAGCGAAGGTCGGCGAGTTTCCCTGAATCTACGGCTGCCTGAAGTGTGGCGGCTGGTTCGTCGGTGAAGGTCTTCGGCGGTGCCTTTGGTTTTGAGCCGGAGACGCTTTTTGTCTGTCCTGCAGCAGAGATGGATATGACAATGAACAGCAAAAGTGCCAAACAGCGGCCGACCTTCGGGCCATACTTCTGGATAAGAGCGGGTCTAGCGTATGACATGGATGCTTCCTTCAGGGCTTGATCTCGATCGGAGTGCCGACACGGATCGTAGTCCATAATTCGTCCATCTCCTTATTACTGGTTAAGGCGATACATCCGTCGGTCCAGTCCTCACCATCCCATACGTAACCTTCCGGCAACCCGTGGAGCATGACGTCGCCGCCGGCGCTGACGCCGAGTTTTCTCGCCCGCTGAATGTCTTTAGGGCTGGGGTAGGAGATATGGAACGCCTTGTAGAACTGGCTGTGAACGTTGCGGGAATCGAGGATGTACCGCCCTTCCGGGGTTTTGTGGTCACCTCTCCATTGTTTTGGACCGACAGGCTGGGTTCCAAGCGCCACCCGGTACGACTTCACTTTCTTGCCGTTTGAGAAGAGCACCATTTTACGTTGACTCTTGTGAACGACAATCCGGTCAACCTGAAGATCCTGTGCAACGGCCAGCGCTGGCAACAGGAAAGCCGCGAGGGTGAGAGCCAATTGGGTCCGATTCCACATGCGCGCAAGCTCATACGAAGCATACTTCAAGGCACAATTCGACGGAGACTGGCATGTCCGACAGGTGATGCGTTGGGAACACTTGGCATTCGAGTGCGGAACTTAACCCAAGTAAACAGGGAACAATAGGCGAAAACAACCAGAAGGCTACGCCCTAAGCCCGGGCAAAATCAATATACCCGCGCTGCGCATCAGTCCGCGTAAGCCGCGCCCGCACCCTGTCGCCCACGTGCAACCCCTGCGCTCCCTGAGCCAGCAATCCCTCGATGTGCGGCTGCAGAACACGCACAAACGTTCCCTTCGGAGTAACTCCGGTGACGATGCCGTCGAACGCCTCACCCACCCGATGGCTCAAGGCCACGGCCGCCAGCCGCTTCGACATTTCCCGCTCCACCTTTCGCGCCGCATCGCCTTTCTGTGTGCAGTTCGTGGCGATGCCGGCAAGTTTGTCGTCGGAATAGGGCCCGGGTTTGCCATCGAGCAACGCCTTGATCAGCCTCTGCGTCACCATGTCGGCAAAGCGCCGGTTGGGCGCGGTCGAGTGCGTGTAGTCCTGCACGGCCAGTCCGAAGTGCCCCTGCTCAGGATCGCCCGGACGCTCCAGCACATATTCGCCCGCTCCAATCAGCTTGATGACCGCCAGCGAGAGATCGGCGAAGTGATCGGGATCGGCGGCTTTGCGCTTCAGCAGAAAATCGTTGAGCGCCTTGGAATCGGCCTGTGCGGGCAGCTTTTCACCCTGCGCCGCCGCCAGCCGCACCATGCCGTCCCAATGCTCGGGAGTTTTCACGATGCGGCGCAAAGAAGAAACTTTTCCGAGGAAGCGCGCCACCACCCCATTGGCGGCGATCATGAAGTCTTCGATCAGCTCGGTGGCTCGATTCTTCTCTTGTTTCACGACATCGACCAACTGCTGGTTGAGCACCACCGGATGCACTTCGCTGGTGTCAATATTCAGCGCGCCCTGCTCGTAGCGCAGTTTCCTAAGCGCCTGGGCAACTTCGTCCTGCAGCTTGAGCTGCGCTTGTAGGTCTAGTCCCAACGTCGCGGCCACTTTCGGCGGCGGCGCCGCCGTGTCTTCCAGCCATGTGCCGACCGCTCCATAGGTGAGTTGTGCCTTGTTACGAACGATGGCCCGATACACGTTGCTGGCGCTGATCGAGCCGCCGGCATTCACATTGATATCGACCACGAATTCAATCACCACCGCCGGCCTGTCCACGTTTTCAAGCAGAGACGACGCACCGGTCGAGAGCTCTTCCGGCAACATGGAGAAGTTGCAAACCCCGGTGTAGACAGTGGTCGTCTCCCTGGCCGCATGCTGATCGATGGGAGAATCCTTGGCGACAAACGCATCCACATCGGCGATGCCCACCATCACCTTGACGTCGCCATTGGGCAAGCGTTCAGCGACCTCGATCTGGTCGAGGTCGCGCGAGCTGTCATTATCGATAGAAGACCAGAGCAGCCCGCGCAGATCACGGACCTCATCGGAAGGCGCCAGTTGTGGAGGATGAGCCTTGATATCCGCCAGTTGCTGCTGTGTCGCTGGCGGAAAATTCGGTTCGAAACCCCGTGCCAGCATGACCTGCCGCGCCATTGCCTGGAGGTCGACAGAAAAAGCCCGAGAGTCGTTCATTGGGCTCCGCTTTCAGGGAATATTAGCGTGCAAAGACTAGCACGAATTCGCGGAAACACCAGCCAGCTACTTACTCTTCGCGTCCTTGTGAACGATAGCCAGAGCAGGACCATTCTTCGTCTTCTTCTTCGCGCTCGATCGTTTGTGGGATTTGGGAGAATCACCAACGATGTCAGCGACGCTGGTGCTCTCCAGTATTTTGGCCGCGGCATCTCGCACCTCCAGGAACACGCTATAGAGCGCGCGATGGTCGGGATCGGTGGTGATGAGGCTTCGGAGCTGATCCGCATCGCCAAAGGGTGCGAGTGGACCGTCGACCAGACGAATGATCTCGCTGAGCATAATCTCCGCTGGTGCGCGCCGCAGCCGGTAGCCGCCCTTCGCGCCCCGAACGCTTTCCACGATGCGCGCGTTCTTGAGCTCCAGCAGAATCAACTCAAGAAATTTCTCCGGCAGGTCGCTATCAAGCGCGATGTCCCGGATCTTGACCGTTTCAGTTCCGTATCGACGGCCAAGGGTCATTATCGCTTGCAGTGCGTAAAGCCCTTTTTGCGAGATCTTCAATCTTGTATCCTTCCGCTTCCTGTGATTGTCCACCGCTTGCGCCACGCCTGTCGCATCAGCGGCGAACCCTTCCGTCTTGGACGTACTTTAGTGTGCTCGGGCCCGCTTTGCAAGCTACCGCGTCGACGCCATCTTCATCGCCGGATCGCCAATCTCGTCGTTCGCTTCGCCTTCGAGACAGACGCGATGCCACAACTCAAGATTGAGCAACCGCCAGATGCGATCGTAGTTGTCGCGATGCTTCGCGCGATGTTCGTCGAACAGCCTCCCGATCGCTTCGCGCCGGAAGTATCCGCGATTCAGGCTGCGCGGCTCCAGCAGCATCTCGCGAATCGTTTCCAGCCGCGGCCCGGCCAGCCACTCGCTCCACGGCGTCGGAAATCCCAGCTTCGGCCGGTACAGAATCGAGCGCGGCAGCAGATCTTCCACCGCCTTCTTCAGAATCCGTTTGCCGGCCAGTCCCTGAATCTGCACTTCGCGCGGAATTCGCGTCGCGAACTCAACCAGCACATGATCGAGAAACGGCACCCGGCTTTCGATCGATGCGGCCATGCTCATGTTGTCCTGCTTCATAAGCAGTTCCACCAGATAAGTCTTGATGTCGGTGTAGAGCAGCCGTTGCAGCATTTCGCCCCCTGCTGGAACCGACGACGAGTGGTCCCAGCAATCGAGGACATTCTTATATGCCGTGCTGGGCGAGGCTTCCCGCGCAAACTCGCCGGTCAGCAATCCACTCTGTTCCGCTTCGCCGAAGGCGGAGAAGAAATTATCGAAGTAGAAAGAGGCCCAGGAATCTCCATCCTTCGCGAGAAAAGTGTGTTCCAGCTTCCGGCGCAGGGTCGATCCCAGGAGCGAAGACGTCGCAACCGTGTGGCGCAATCCGCGCCGCAGGATGCTCGGGACCACGCTACGGTACGCGCGATCCATGGCCGCATTCTTCAAAGCGAAGGCATAGCGCGTGTAGCCCGCCAGGGTTTCATCCGCGCCCTCGCCGGTGAGCACGACCGTAACTCTCTCTCGGGCAAGGCGGGCGACAAAATAAAGCGAGACGCTCGAAGGCCACGCGATCGGCTCGTCTTCATGCCAGATCAAATGCGGCAGCGCCGTAAAAAAATCCTGCTCGCTAACCACCACTTCATGATGCCGCGACTGGATGTGATCCGACACCGCGCGCGCAAAGGGCAGTTCGTTGTAAGTCTGCTCGGTGTAGCCGACGGAAAAAGTCTCAACCGGCTCACGCCGCATTTTCGTCATCAGCGCCGCTACCGCGCTCGAATCCACGCCGCCGCTCAGGA
>JBEKWX010000084.1:0-11282 GCA_049512675.1 Terriglobales bacterium
TCGTTCAGCTTGCGGTCCACTTCTTCGTCCGTCGCCAGCAGCCCCAGCTTCTCCGCGCGCTGCATCAAAATTTCCGTCTCGATCAGCTCATTCAGAATGCTCAGCCGCAGGCTCACCGCCTGCTCGCCTGTCGGCTGCTGATCCGAGCCCGCCGTCTGGTTGGCGTAATACTTGTCGACTTCGCTGCGATAAATCTTCCGCCCATTGACCGAAGCCATGACGTCGCCGCCGCTGCTGTTCCGGTTGCAAGCCGCCAGCCCAATCAATAGAAACGCGACCATCCCCAGGCCCGCTCGCTGAAAGTAGTTACGATTTTTCAAGTTCTTCCCTCAAGAAATTGGTAATTTGTAATTGGCAATTTGAATTCGCCATCGCCAGGTGTTCAATTACAAATTACATATCACAAAATACAAATTACAAATTCATTGCTTGTGCTCCGGAGGCGCAACCCCGGCATCCTTCAGCGCCTGGTCGAGCGCCAGTCGCACCTCGTCCGCAGGCACGGCTCCATCCAGTTTCTGTCCATTAACAAACATCGTCGGAGTCGCCTCCACGCCGACGGTATCGCCTTCGCGCATCGAGGCGCGCACCGCCTTCTCATCCTGGGCCTTGACGCACGCCTGCAACTTCGGAACGTCGAGATTGTGCCTCTGCCCCTGCGCGCTGGCCAGCCTGTCGAGTTCAGCATTCCAACCGTCACGGCCTTTTGCTTTGATCGCGTCCTGATTGCCGTGCAGGGTATCCGCATAATCCCAGTAGGCGTCGCTATTTTGCGCGCCCAGGCAGTTGGCGTCCACCGCCGCGTGCACCGCCCAGGGGTGAATTTCTTCGAGCGGGTAATCCTTGTAGATAAAAAGGACGCGGTCGCCGTATTCCTTGTAAAGCCCGGGGAAAAGTGTCGTGTGCATCCGGGAACAGAACGGGCATTCGAAATCGTCGTAGTTGACGACCGTCACCTTGGCGTCTTTGTTGCCCCGCGTCGGACGCCCGCTGACGTCAATCTTCTTCATGATCTCGGCGTACGGATCTCTGGTCAGATCGAACTTGCTGATGCGCATCAGCGTCTTGTGATCGTGAGAGAGCAGGAACTCATAGTCCTGCTTCTTAGTGGGACTGGCAAATGTAACTGTCAGCGCGTCATAGTTCGCAAATTCACTCGCCCGCGGCGTCCCCACAATCACCTTTACGTCGGGAGGCAGGGAGTACTGTGCCCGTACGCGCCGCTCGACCGCGCGCACGATGTCCGAAGAAGGGGAAGAAGAAGTCGGTGGAGGGGGGGACTGCGCCGAGCAGCCCAAACATATCATCAAAAGAACTACAAACGCGCGCCGCAGAATCATTCGTCGAAACCACCTGAACATGAGCAAGAGGCTTGATTATCTCATGGCAGCAAGACTCCCCGCGCGATAACGAGCGAGCTCTCGCCTGTAGAGATGGGTCTTGCCCCGTCTCCCGCCCGCGTCTTCGATCCGCGCCGGCGGAGACGCGGCAAGCCGCGTCTCTACGGGAGTTGTCCGCGCAACAACTCTTCTTTGGTCAGCAGTTGATTCATCGACCCGGAGCGGAAACCCTCCAAATCGAGAGTGACGAACTTGAATCCAAGCGCTTTGAACACGGCAGCGAACTCGCGCGCCATCTCTGCCGTCAAGGCGCGGGGAAATTCCTCGACCGCAATCTCAATGCGCACGATTTCCCCATGATGGCGAACGCGGAATTGCCGGAATCCCATGGCCCGCAGTGCGTCTTCGCCCCGCTCGATAACGCTGAGCGCTTCGGGCGTAACCGCGCGTCCATATTCCATGCGCGACGAAAGACACGCGGAGGCCGGCTTGTCCCACACCCGCAACTCCGCCTGCCGCGCCAGTTCCCGGATTTCAGCCTTGTTCAGGCCGGCCTCGAGCAGTGGGGCGAGAACACCATGCTGGCGCGCGGCCTGCTGCCCGGGCCGAAAATCACCAGCGTCGTCGGCATTGACTCCGTAGGCGATCGCGTCGAATCCGCGACCCTCGCGGTGGCGCTCGAGGACGGTGAACAATTCGTCCTTACAGTGAAAACAGCGCATGGCATCGTTGCGGCTATATGCGGGATTTTCCAGTTCCTGCGTTTCCACAACCTCAACCGGAATTTCGTGCTCCCGCGCAAAAGCGAGCGCGTCTTCAAGGTAAGTCCGCGCCAGGCTGGCGGAATCGGCAATAACCGCCAGCATCTGGTCGCCGAGGATCTGGTGCGCAGTCCAGGCAAGAAAGGCGGAGTCCACGCCACCCGAGTAGGCGACAATCAAGCGACTGCGGCGAACAAGGATCTGGCGCAGTCGTTCTGCTTTTTCATCGAGCGTGGCTGTGGTGTTCTCCATTTCCCTTATCTCCGAAAGAAGTTCTCGGTTCTCAGTTCTCAGTAACATCCGCCGCCGTTCACTGAGAACTAACAACTGAGAACTGACCTAGTAAAGCCGCTCCTGCCGTTTAAGATTCCCGAACGCTCCGATGTTCGCCAGCGTGAACGTGAATCGATACTCGTTCTCGTTGCGCACCGTTCCCAGCGCAAAGCGCCGGTATTCCACGTTCAGGCCGCAGCAGTCCCAGTTGTAACTCGACTGCGCTGTCGCATATTGCAGCGACCCATTGTCCGCGTCAAAACCGATGCTCGTAGCGGCGCTCAAGCCGCGTTTGTTGAGTTGTCCGTAGCCAAACAACAGCCGAAACTGGTTGAACTCGCAGGCACTTGTGCTTGCAGTTGTACGCACAGCACAATTCGGTGTCGTTCCCGCTCCCGTGTCGATCACGCGCAAAAATGCGTCACCTCCCCCCATAATAAACGCGCCGAAGCGGTAGTTCACCAGCGCCATGCTGGAATTGATGCGGCCGTCCTTGAGGTCGTAGTCCAAATCCCATTCGGTGTTGGTGCGCGGGCTGGTTTCGATGCGCAGGCGCGAAATGAGCGGAGCAAAGCGCCGCTCTGAATCCAGAAATGCAATGCCGGTGAAATCCGCGGTCGTCGTAAATACGTTCCGCTGCGCGGCCACCAGAGCATTCCCAAACGTCGGATCGAAGAAATACTTCTGACCGACCTCCCAACTCAAAATCTCGCGCGGGCCCGACGCACAGGCTAGCGCGTCAGGGTTCGGAGGTACTTCCCACGGCACCGCGCCGAGCTGCGGGGCGCCGCCGATGGTGAGCGTGCTCATGCCCTGCGCGGCGCAATCCTTGGAGTTCGGATCGAGCCGCTTGGCGTAAAGACGATTCACCAGCGAATACTCGACTTCATTCGTATTGGTCAGCACATCGGTCGCGTCGAAGCGCAAAATGTCGGCAAAGTTATTCACCCCGGTGACGTAGTCGTACTTCATGCGCGGCTCAATCACGTGCTTCCATTTGCGTCCCAGCCACGGATGATCGAACACCCGCGACAATGCCGGCGGACGCACCTCGACCGCTGCCTCCAGCGACTTGCGATTCAGAATGGCGTCGGCAGCCGTCGTCGAAGTTGCCGGGTTGCCCTGCTCGGTGTAGAACGTATCCCGCAGCGTAAGGGCGGGACGAAACGACCATCCCAGCCATTGCAGCGGCATCGCAAGCGAAGGCGCCAGATCGAACCTGCCCACCAGCGGACCAGTGTGAAACCCAAGGTGGCCCTGCTGTAAAACTTCGGGCGCCTCGCGCCGCTGCAAACCCTCGGCCGCGCTCTCGATTGACCAGTACAGCGGCGTATTACCCAGCTGCCGCTCCTCGCCAGAAATGAAGAAACTTGGCGTATGCAGAATCCGGACCAGTTCCGTCTGCGTAATCGTGGTGCAGGTCGCATTCAATTGCGTGCTCGGATTGCAGATTTCGAAATTTTGATAGCGCTCCGCCAGTGCATTGAAGTGAAATCCGTTGGTCGTGTTGGAAAGGAAAATCTGCGACCGCACTTCTGAATCGATCGCCTGCGTGTACACGTCGGTGAAGGCAATGCGGAAGACGAACGAACTCAAGTAATCGACATTCGCGACCCCGCGGAAGTCCCCAAAAGAGCGCTCGGCAAGAAAATGCGCGTCCTCGCCGCCTTGGTTTTGCAGTGGATTCCCGATACCACGATCCACTATCCCCACATAGTTGAAAAACACGAAAGAGCTGTCGCTCGGGCGAGCGCGCAGTTCTGCGCGTTGAAACCAACCGCGTTTGGAATAGTATTCCACGCCCAACGTGGCGTCGGTGCTGCGATTGAAGGCCCAGTACACCGCTTCGCCGGCAATCAATCCCCGGGTGGACGAATTGCCGAAACTCGGGATCAACAACCCGGTGTGGCGCTGCTCTTTTTGAGCCGGAAACTCCACAAACGGAAAATAGAACACCGGCAAGCCCATCAGCCGGAAATCGCTGTTGTAGACTTTGGCGGTGCCGTCCACATCGACCACCATGCGCGCCCCGCTGAATAGCCACTTCGGACGCGGCAACTCACAGGTTGTGACCGTTCCATAGCGCACCAGATAATGATTGGGCCCGTGCTTCTCCACGATTTTTCCGCTAAAAGCAAATGGATTGGACGTGGTTAGCACGTAGCGGGAATACCGCATCTTAAATCCCACCGTTCCGATCGCGCTATAGAACGTTCCGATTTGCGTGCGGATGTTGTAAGTGCTGTGGCTGGCCACAATGTGCTCGTCATAAGGGCCGCCGTCCAGCACCACGTGTCCCTCCTCTTCGCTATCTCCCGTGTCCGCGTTGTAGGTGATTTGATCCGCGTGCAGGATGTAAGTGCGATAGTCAATCTCTGCCGCGCCCCGCAGGTGGTAAATGGACCCCTCTTTCTCCTGTTGCACCGCCCGCATCGTGACCGGTTCTTCCGTCTGCCCGGCAGGGGGGGTCGGCAGATCCGGGACCGCGGCGCTCTCCGGCGCAGAGACCGTGGTCGCGGCAGGGGGCAGCGTCTGGCTGGTTACTATCAAGGAAGCGAGTAGCAGATGACAGACCAAGGCGGCCGTGATAAAGATTCGAGAGCGGGTGATCATTAATGGATGACCATTAGCGGGTGATCTGACAGCGCGCGTGCGCTCCGCCAGCCGGTCTGCCAACGGGAAATCAACTGACCTTAGCACGCGAACGGCAGGCGAAGCAAAGCTGCGCATTTTTGGGTAGTGGTGCCGCTTGAGTCGGTTTTGAAAGGGCACGGCTTCACAGCCTGCGGAAAAAGTCGGTGTTGCACTTGATTTTGGGTGGCGCAGCGGTTCACCGCTGCGGTAACCGGCTTGTTTTCAGGGCCGGCTTTAGCCGCTGAGGGACGGCAATTCTCAAACTGCACCACTACCCATTTTGTAGTCTCCGGTTTATGGTTTCCGGTTTATGGTTTCCGGCTTATGGTCCCCGGCATTTGTCCCTGGCCTGGCTCTGGCCGCTGGCATTCTTCGTGACTTGCATACAACGACTCGATCCACGACCACCGCATTGATAAAGGCCCCACTGTGGCGACTGGACTATCGACGACTGGACTAACACTAACGACGACTGGACTAACGACGACTGGACTGACGACACCCGGATTGCCGAACCGTCCGACCGGCGGGGATCCAGCCGCACCGGCGTTGAGCACCGCTACAGAAACTGCGGCCTCCGAACCGACCGTTCATCCGAATGCTGATCCGGGCGTTGCGGATTCCTGGCGCGTCGAGGTTGCCCATCGCCTCGAACGCTATCGCACGCGGCGCAAGCCTCGGAGTCCGCGTTATCCCTCCCTGCTCCTACCCTTTGATGCGCCCGAGAGCTGGTCCCGCCCCGCGCCGCCAACTGGATCAGCGGGAATTGAGTCGGCGGAAATTGGACCGGCGGCGGCGACTGCGCCCGCGCGAGCCAAGCAAGGCTTCACCTGCCAAACAAAAGAAGAACCCGCGGCCGCCGGAGCTCCCAGCGTCGCCGAACCTCGCCCAGCATCGCAGCCAGGCCAGGAGCCATCCCCAGAGCCCTCCGCCAAGGTAATCGAGTTCCCACGTTCCGCCGCAATTCCTGTCTTTCAGGTCAGCGACCTGGCCGATCCCGTCTTTGATCGTGATCGTCCGCGCATCGTGGAAGCCCCGGAGATTCTCCCGCCGCCTCCAGCATTGGGTGGAATGCTGATCGAGCCCGCCCAGCAAGAGGCGGCCGACAGGCGAGCCGATTCCCCCTCCGCATTCCCATCCGCACCGTCAGCATCGATTGCTCAGCGGGCCCTAGCTGCTCTCGTGGATGGCGTTGTCCTGGCAACGGCGCTGGCGGCCTTTGCCGCAATTTTTCTTCGTCTGAACCCCACCCTGAACCCCGTTCGCGGACTGTTCCCCGGTCCAACGCTCGCCGCAGCGCTCGCCGTGTTCGCCGTCCTGCTCTGGAAGGCTTACGAATTCTTGTTTGTGGTGTATACCGGGTCGACTCCCGGACTTCGCGCCGCCCGGCTGCGCCTCGTAGAGTTTGACGGCTCGCCCCTCAATCGCCGCTTGCGCCGCTGGCGCGTGCTAGCGTCATGTCTCTCCGCGTTTTCTGCCGGACTCGGCTATCTCTGGTGCGTTCTCGACCAGGACGGATTGTGCTGGCACGACCGCATCACCCGCACCCACGTCCAGTCGAAGGGCCCCGCGAAATAAGAAAAGCCCCGGCCGTCGAGCGACCGGGGGCGCTGATATAACTGGGTGAACTAACTCTCCGACGGTGTGTGCGGATGCCGTTGGCACCCGCCGCCACAGCAGCCCATGGCGGTTTTGCCACCCTTGGCTTCGCTGCAGCTTTTGCCTTCCGGGCAGCACTTGCCGTCCGCACAGCAGCCGTTCTTCTTGCACTCCTTCATCGCCGTTTTCGTGTCTTTACCATCGCAGCAGGACTTGCCATCTTTCATTGCACACTTGTCTTTGCTGCAACAGGCTGCGGCATCCTTGGCATCGGCCGCGCCGTTATGGCAGCAACTTTTGCCGTCTTTCCCGGCCACGTTCTGATGACAACATGCCTGGGCGTGCGGAGCCGGAGTAGAGTTCGGCGCCGCCGATGCTGCCGGCGTGTCCTGTGCCCAGCCAACCAGCGACAGGGCCAAAATCAAAGCAAACAATCTGAATTTCATAAGATCTCCTTATCAAAGTTATGAGAACAGTTGAGACGTGCGGCCAGCTTGAAGGCCGCGGAAAGGACATCACGACTTTAAGGAAGGAGTCTAGACCCGGAAAACCATACCAAGCAGGCCTGGTGGAGGACCAGGCGCAACCGCAGTCGCCGGAGAAGCGTGCGACTCCGCATCGTTAGCCGGTATGAGTTCGGCAGTCTCCGCCGGGGCAATGTCTCGTGAGAGTTGGTCTCCGGCACTCGCCGGTGCGGGCACGCTCTGCGGCCCCTGCAGGAAGCAGCAGCGATGCTGATCCTGACACGGCATACTCCCGGCAGCGAACTCGAGCCGAGCCCTATCCGAGGTGGTCTTGCCAACCCCCGGACAGCACGGATGGCCAGCGGGCATAACGTGGTGGTGTGCGGCCATTTGCCCGGCGACGGACTCAGCCGTTTCCCGCGCTGGATGCACGTGTCCGGCATGCATGGCGAGCATCGGCGCCAGGGCCATCTCTGCCCAGGCCACCATGACCACAAGCAGCGCCGCCGCAATGGACTTCTTGAACATCCGGTTCTTAGTATCGCAGATCGACCGAAAACTGACTGTGACGACCATCACGGGTAGTGGCGCCGCTTGAGTCGGTTTTGAAAGGGCACGGCTTCACAGGCTGCGGAAAAACTCGCGTTTCGTATCAGGGTATCGCTTTAGCGATACCGCAAGTCCTGCGAAATCAGACGCCCCTTCAGGGGCTGGGCATCGAGAATCGACTTTTTCCGCAGCCTCTTCAGACGTGCTGCAAGCGTCGTGTCTTCATTGCGGCTTTAGCCGCTGAGGGACGGCAATTCTCGAACCCCGTCACGGCCCGGCTTGACTCACATAGGGGCAGGTCCCCCGACCTGCCCAGCGCCGGGCTCTTATCCGACCAGATTCTCCAGCGCCGCCCGCAACTCGCGAAAACGGAACGCATATCCGCTCGCCCCAAGTTTTCCAGGCTCAACCCGCTGGCTGGCGAGCAGCAATTCCTCAGCAGCCATCTTGCCGAAGGCCAGTCGCAGCGCAAACTCCGGCACCGGAAAAAATGCCAGGCGTCCCAAAACCGAAGCCAACACCTTGGTAAACTCCACATTGCGCACCGGATTCGGCGCCACGAAATTCACCGGCCCAACCACCGGCTCCGAGCGCATCGCATGATGAATTCCCCCCACGATGTCGTCCACATGAATCCAGCTCCACCACTGCTGCCCCGATCCAATCCGGCCACCCAGCCCCAGTTTGAACGGCTTCAGCATATTCGCGAGCGCACCGCCCTTCGCGCTCAGCACCAGCCCAATCCGGATGTTCACCGTGCGGATGCCTGCCTCCGCCCCAATCCGGCTGGCGTCCTCCCACTCGCGGCAAACCTCGGGTAAAAATCCCTGCCCCGCCGGACTCTCTTCGCGTAGAAGTTCGTCGCCGCGACTCCCATAGAACCCGACCGCCGATGCACAAACCAGCACGCGCGGCTTCGCCTCACTCTGCGCCAATGCCGCAGCCAGGTTCCGGGTTCCCTGCACGCGACTCTCGCGAATCGCCTTCTTCTTGTCCTCGGTCCAGCGTCCCACCACGCTCTCCCCGGCCAAATGAACCACCGCATCGAACCCCGACACCGCAGTAGGCGACAACGGCGCCAAAGGATCCCAAAAAATCTGCGCCGCACTCTGCGCCCGTCCCCGCACCAGCCGCACAATCTGCGTACTCTGAGGCTCGAACGAAGCCAGAAGCGCCGCCCCAATCGGCCCCGAAACCCCAGTCACCAAAATGCGATTCACGGGATAACCTCCTTAAACTTCATGCCCAATGGGATCAACGCCATTTCTCCGAGATGTAAATGGCATTGATTTATGGGTCGGCTCTCGGCCACGCCTCGATTTCTGAGAACCACGGAGTCAACATGAAGACCATGAAGGTCCCCACGCACACAACGACCCACGCTGAATAGAGGAATAGCGTGTGAGCTTTACCGGACCGGAGCCACTGAGACATTCTCAATCTCCCGTACCCCGTACCTTACCAGCCCAAATGCCTTTCTCCGCGACCTCGGCGTCTCGGCGGTGAAATAGCTCTCCCGCTGCGTTAAAATCGATCATGGCGACGTTGCGGGAACAGATCGCGACCAACGTGCTCACGGCGACCCGCTTCCGCGAGCTCATGCGGAAGCTGCGCGAAAACCGTCCCAACGACGACCTCAACCTCGTCAAGAAAGCCTACGAATTCTCCCAGAAAAACCACGCCGGACAACACCGCGCCTCCGGCGAGCCCTACCTCGTGCATCCGCTCGAAGTGAGCAACGTTCTCGCCGACATGAAAATGGATTCCGTCTCCATCGCCGCCGGCCTCCTCCACGACTCCGTCGAAGACACCTCGGTCACGGCCGTTGAAATTCGCCAGGAATTCGGCGAACAGGTCGCTCACATCGTCGAAGGCGTCACCAAGATCAGCAAAATCGATTTCTCTTCCCGCGAGGAAGCGCAAGCCGAGAACCTCCGCAAAATGATGCTCGCCATGGTCGACGACATCCGCGTCGTCCTCATCAAGCTCGCCGACCGCCTCCACAACATGCGTACCCTCGAACATCTCGATCCCGAACGCCGCCAGAAAATCGCCCAAGAGACGCTCGACATCTACGCTCCCATCGCGCACCGTCTCGGCATGGGCAAGATTCGCGGCGAACTGGAAGACCTCGGTTTCAAATACGTCGATCCCATCGGCTACGAACAAGTCCGCGCCGCCGTCGAGTCGCGCCGCAAAGAGGGCGAAGCCTTCATGGCGCGTGTCGAGGGCGTCCTGCGCGACGGCCTCAAAGAAGCCGGCATCACCGGCCGCGTCGAGAGCCGCATCAAGCGCCTCTACAGCGTCCACAAGAAATTGCAGCGCCAGCGCATCAGCGTTGACCAGGTTTACGACCTCTGCGCCATGCGCGTCATTACCAGATCCGTGCAGGATTGCTACGCCGTTCTCGGCATCATCCACAACCTCTGGCGCCCCGTCCCCGGCCGTATCAAGGATTTCATCGCCATGCCGCGGCCCAATCTCTACCAGTCGCTGCACACCTCCGTTATCACCGAGACCGGCGAGACCTTCGAGATTCAGATCCGCACCGAAGAGATGCACAAGATGTGCGAGGAAGGCATCGCCGCCCACTGGAAATACAAGGACGGTCCCGTCTCGGCCGAGGACGAGCAGCGCCTGGCATGGCTCCGCCAGGTCGTGGAGTGGCAGCGCGATGTCTCCGATCCCAACGAATTCCTCTCCACTCTGAAGGTCGATCTCTACCCCGAAGAGGTTTACACCTTCACGCCCAAGGGCAAGGTCCTGGTCCTGCCGCGCGAGTCCACGCCCATCGACTTCGCCTACTCCATCCACACCGAAGTCGGCCACAGCTGCACAGGCGCCAAGGTCAACGGACGCATGGTTCCCCTCCGCCACAAACTTCATTCCGGCGACATCGTCGAAGTCATCACCCAGCCCGGACACAAGCCCAGCCGCGACTGGCTCGCCATCGTCAAATCCTCCCGCGCCCGCAACAAAATCAAGCACTGGCTCAACGTTCACCAGCGCGAGCGCGCCATTGAAATCGGAAAGAAGCTGATCGAAAAAGAAGCGCGCAAGTACAGAATCTCGCTCAAGGAAATCAAGGAAGCCGACCTGCAAAGAGCCGCCACCGAATACGGACTCGGCCGTCCCGACGACCTGATGGCCGGCATCGGCTATGGCAAGTACTCAGCCCGCCAGGTGCTGGCGAAATTCGCGCCCGCCGGCGCCCAACCGATGTCCGAAAGCGAGGAGCAGGCCGCATCCCAAGGCATTTCGAGCGGCATTTCGAGCGTTGTCCGGCGCGTCTTTGGCGGCGACTCCAACGCCATCGTAGTGCGCGGACAAGGCGACCTCCTCGTCTATCGTGCCCGCTGTTGCAACCCCATTCGCGGCGAGGCCATCGTCGGCTATGTCACCCGCGGCAAAGGCGTTGCCGTCCACTCCATGAACTGTCCCAACGTCACCAATCTCCTCTACGAACCCGACCGCCGCATCGACGTGCTCTGGGCCGGCGACAAAGACGGCCAGCCCGTTTCCTATCCCGTCAAAATCACGCTGCTCTGCGACGACCGCTGGGGCATGCTCAAACAAATCACCGCCGTAATCAGCGACACCAAAACCAACATCCGCAACATGGAATCCCGCAGCCAGAACGGCCAAGCCAGCGTAGACGTAGT
>JBEKWX010000085.1:0-11281 GCA_049512675.1 Terriglobales bacterium
GAGTTCCGGCGGATCGTCTGCCCGGGATGCGGGGAAGAGAACCACGCGAAGCTTCCGGTCTACACCGCGGAAGAACTCAAACACGTCCGGGTGGAAGGGTGCGACAGTTGCCGGAGCTATATAAAGACGGTGGACATGACCAAGAGCGGTTTGGCCGAACCGATTGTGGATGAGATGGCTGCGATCCCGCTGGATCTGTGGGCGCAGAAACAGGGATACACGAAGCTGCAAACCAATCTGATGCAGCTTTGACCGAAGTGCTGTCTGACGATTTCTTGTTGAGAGGCGGCTCGCCGCTTATACAGAGATGGGACGAGCCCCGTCTCTACGGGACTAAGAGCGAGCAGGCAAGGTCAATCGATTAGCAGGTGAAGCTCTATCGAGCGGCGCCGTGCGGCCTCGGTTGTCCGCCGGTCTGCACCTCGCCGCCGCTGTCGAAACCAGACTGTTTCCTGTTATTTAACCGCGCGGCAGCTCTGCCTTCGGCCTCCGCCAGCTGTTGAGGGGACATTGTTCGGCTGATGGTTTTCTTGCCTTCCGCGATCTGTTCGAGCATCGGGGTCGCCTTTTCTTCTGCGAGCAGGTACCACATGTAAGCAGTAACAGAGTCGGGTTGGGTGCCCGCGATCTGACCATCTTCGATCTGCCCGAAATGCTCGGCCATGCGAAGTTGTGCACAGGGGTCGCCGGCCTCGGCGGCTTCAATGATGGTAGAGAAGGCTTGGTCGTCTCCGTTGGCGGGGCGTTGTGGCTGAGCTTGCGAGTTGTTCATGGTCAGGTAAAGCAACTCGGTGCGGCTGGAGACGCCCAGCTTGTCGAAAATTCGGAACAGGTAGTTCTTGACCGTATGAGGGCTGAGGCCGAGAGTGTGAGCAATTTCGCGGTTGGTCATACCCGCGGCCAGGTGCTGGATGACTTGGCGTTCGCGCGCGGAAAGCAGTTCAATTCCCTTGTGGTTGGTGGCGCGGACGAGCGGCAAATTGGCAAGAGCTTCGAGGGCATGATCGAGATCGACGCTACGCGCCCAGATTTGTCCTTCATGGACGCTGCGAATGCATTTGCAGAGGCTCTCCAGCCGATCTTGCTTGGAAAAAATACCCCTTGCGCCGGCGCGAAAACACTCCAGCACGTCCTGGGGACTGGAGGAGTCCAGCAAGATGACGCCTTTGATCTGGGGCCGGAGCGCACGCATTTCGCGCAATACCTGAGTGCCGTGGCCGGGCTGGTCGTCCAAATTGTGAGAGATGATCACGACATCGATGGGCACGCGGGTGATGGCGGCCAACAGTTCCTCGGAATTAGAGGCCGCGGCTGCGACCTGCAGACCGCGATCGTTGCGCAGCGCGTCCGCCAAGAGTTGGGTGTGGATGCGCGTGCCGTCGGCAACTACGATACTTACAAAGTCCGAACCCAATTCTTCATGGGGTGACATCGGGTCTCCTGATATTTTGTCCTACGAATCGGATGGGGGAATCATTCCGTTCGTCTATACGGACAATGGCCTAAGGGGGAGGTAGAAAGTAAGGCAAAAAAGCCGGCCAGGGTCTCTTGCTACATTGAGAATGTAGCACTAAATTCTCGAACCGGCAAGTAAGGGATTTGCAACCTATGCAAACAAATGCAATGGTCGTCGGGTTTCGGTTGCAGTTTGGTCGGTTGCACGACAATGCAATGGGCCAGCCCTGATACTGGTCTCGAAAAAGCTGTTGTTCAAACCACCGAACTTATAGTCTAACATTAATGCTGTCAATACGATAGCGCAAATCAACTGGACGGATTGATTGATGTCGTGAGCGAGCTCATGACCTTTGCACAGAAGTACTACCACGGCAGTGCCATAGAACAATGTCTCTAAGCCGTTTGGCTTGGTCATGAGAAGATCACCCGGTGTGTAAAAGGGACGGTGTGTCCTAAGAAGTCCTACCACTTGCACGTTCTTGCAAGTACCTCTAAGTTTCAAACAGCCGCTATTAAGTTTTTGGGCGTCAAACAAGTGCTCTTAGACGTCAAACGAATGCAGTTACGTTTTGGCGTTGAAGAAACTCCCCCTAGTTCGTTCCTGTTAAGTTCCTCCCCCTGAAAGCGTTGAAGAGGTCTGCCATGCGATCCAGCATGGGGGCCAAGCGGACCCAGTGCAATGGGACCCAGAGGGCGAAGCTATGAGTAGTCCCAACCAGAGTTATGGAGCGGGCATCGGGATGAGCCCATGGGTAGCGCAGGAAGAGTTGCGCTGGTATGCGCTGCATACCAGAGCGCGCCACGAAAAAGCGGTCCAGCAACGATTGCGGGATCAAGGGATGGAAACGTTCCTGCCGACGGCGGTGGAAGTGCATCGCTGGAGCGATCGCAAGAAGAAAGTAGAAGTGCCACTGTTCAGTTGCTATGTGTTCATCCGTTGTGCTTTGAGCGCGGAAGACCGGACGCGCGTGTATCAGATAGAAAGTGTGCACGGTTTTGTGGGCGTTCGCGGGGCGAGCGTGCCGATTCCCGATGAGCAGATCGAAGGCATCCAGAAGGTTCTCGCGCAGGCGGCGCCCTGGCGTTCGTACCCCTTTCTCAAGGTGGGGCAGCGGGTGCGGGTACGCGGTGGGGCGATGGACGGAGTGGAAGGCGTGTTCTTGTCGGAGAACGGCGACCACAGCCTGATCATTTCCGTCGATGCGATTCAGCGGTCGATGGCCGTGCGAATCGATGGTTATGACGTAGAGCCGGTCTGAAGATCAGGTCTCAGGCTCGAGATCTCGTCTCAGGGAAGGCAAAGCGTCGTCGAAAGAAATTGTTGCAATCCGCCAATCACGCAGTTGCCTCCTAAACGATCCGGGATTTTCTTACAACCTTTCGTCAGTCACTCTTAAACATGTATCAGCCGGAAATCGAGCGAATCAGCGAAGAGCTGTATTTCATTGCGGCCAGCCCGGCCACGCGCCGGCTGCGCACGCAAGCGCAATTACTCTCGCAGACTGACGTGCCGGTGCTGGTTACCGGAGAAGCAGGAAGCGGGAAGACAACCGCTGCGCGGCTTATCCATTCGCTGTCGATTCGTTCCAGCTTCCCGTTCATGCGAGTCGGCTGTGGCGTGCTTACCCGCGACCTGCTGGAGAATGAACTGTTTGGTTACGAGCACGCTTCCGCCAACGGGCGACCGGAATCGACGTTAGGGAAGTTCGAGGAGTGTATCAAGGGAACGATTTTGCTGGACGAATTCGATGCCATGCCGGACGCGGTGCAACGGCGGCTTCTGAAACTTTTGGAGACGGGAGAGTTTGTCCGGTGCGGCGGCCAGAGCCCGATCCGGGCCGATGTGCGCATCATTGCCGCCACGTGCCGGGACCTGGAGTTGGCAGCGACCGAGAAGAGAGTTCAGGAAGAGCTGTTCTACCGCTTGAGCGCTTTCGAATTGCGCGTGCCACCGCTGCGGGAGCGGCACGAGGAAATCCCGTTGCTGCTGGGGCACCTGATGAACCGGCTGACCCGGCGCTATGGAGTTCCCGCCCCGCGCTTCTCAACCGTGTTGCTGGATGCGTGCCAGCAGTGTGCGTGGCCCGGCAACCTGCACGAGCTGGAGAACTTTGCCAAACGCTTCCTGGCACACGGCGATGAGGGTGCGGCGTTGAACGAATTGCTTTCGCGTCCCGATTACGGATCCGCAAGGACGGGTGGGAACGGAAACGGGCAGGCGAAAACCAGTGGTCCGCCTTCGAGCCTGCACACATCGGAAGAACAATCGTCTTTGAAGTTGCTGGTAAGAAACGCAAAAGGAGAAACTGAGCGCGGCGCGATTGCCCAAGCCCTCGAACAGACACACTGGAACCGGAAAGCGGCAGCTCGGTTGTTGAATATCAGCTATCGTGCGCTGCTTTACAAGATCCAAGAGTACCACCTGACGCCGCCGGCAGAATCGGGACGATTTCTTGGTACCGACCATACACGGCAAGCGAAGTAGCAAATGCCATTGCGGCAGGTACGCTTGAATAAACAGGTAACGCGGAACCAGTTGCGATTGGACCGACCACAATTAAACTGCCCACAATTGAACCACCTGCAATTAGACTAGGGAACGGCCGAGAGGCACTGCTAATGACCGAACCCATGACGGCCCACCGAATCATGTCGATCCTGACGCTTCTGGCGCTCGTGTCCATGGGAGCGTTCGCGCAATCCGATTCCGCATCGCGCCCCCCAGCACCCGCCGTCGATAAGCAGGCGAGCGAGAAGCCCGGAGAAGGCTCGCCGGTCGCACATTCGGATAGTTCCTACGTGATTGGTGCCAACGATGTGCTGACAATCAATGTGTGGAAAGAACCGGACATCTCGCGCTCCGTTCCCGTTCGTTCCGACGGAAAGATTTCTTTGCCGTTAGTCGGGGAGTTGCAGGCGAGTGGTCAGACGCCACGGCAACTGGAACACGAGATCACCAAGCACCTGCAGAGCTATATCTCCGAGCCCGAAGTCACCGTCATCGTTACCGATAGCAAGAGTCAGAAGGTGAACATCATGGGTATGGTAGCTCGACCCGGTGCCTATTTGTTGACGAGTTCGACCACCGTGCTCGATGCGATCGCGATGACCGGGGGCTTCAAGGACTTCGCGAAGCAGAAGTCGATCTATGTTCTTCGACAAGCTCCGGACGGAACGCAGAAACGAATCCCGTTCAACTACAAAGATGTGATCAAAGGCAAGAATCCGGAGCAAAACATCCGCCTGCAAGCTGGCGATACAGTGGTGGTTCCGTAGTTGTGGCGATGAGTATTCGACGCTGTTTGATTCTCGGATGGATGGTGGCTGGGTTGCAAGTGGTCTCGGCGGCGCAGAACCCGGCTCCGCAGCAGGACACGCCGGCCCAGAGTTCCGGGGGCGATAGTCCTAGAACGGCTCCGGCAGCCCCACTTTCGGCCATCGCAGGAATGCAGACCGAAGGCGGCGCAGAGGACACCAGCAGCAGTCTGCCCCAGATACCGGCGCTGCTCGGGGGAGCCGGAGTTTCTGCTGCTTTCCTTTCCGAATTGGAACGATCGAACTACCTGCGAGGCGGGGTGAATGTGGGCGCGGTCTATGATTCCAACCCGCTACTGGCTCCAAGCGGGGCGGAAAGCAATACGAACGAGTCGATCTTCCCCAACATCAAGATTGAGGAATCCTCTTCGCGAATGCACTGGACGCTCGGATACGCTGGCGGCCTGACTGTGAATCAGAAGATCACGAGTCAGAACGAGGGATCGCAAAGCCTGAATTTCGATTCGCAGTACCGATTGAGCCCCCATGTGAACCTGCGGGTGGCAGAAAGCTTCTCGATGACCACGGGATTCTTTGACGCGGGCAATGGCCCAGAAGTCGTCGCAGGATCGGGCGGACCGAACGCCAGTCTGATTACCCCATTGTCTACGCAGAGATCCAGTGTGACGACCGTCGAGATGAACTATCACTTTGCCTTGAACGATCTGATTGGGGCCAGCGGCTCGTTCTATGATTTGCATTTCACCAACGTCCCCGCGGGAACGGCAACGCCGCTGACGGATTCCGAAACCGCGTCGGGCTCCGCCTTCTGGCTGCACCGGATCGTGGGCTCAGACTGGGGCGGCGTAAGCTATCTTTTCGACCGGATCACCTTCAATGCTGGCAGCGGCGAAACCAGAGTCCATAGTTTCCTCGCGATGGACACACTGAACATTTCGAAACGATTGACCCTGACTGGTTTCATCGGTCCTCAGTACTCAGAGAACCAGGGTTTAGTTCCCCCTGCGCTGCAGCCTACGCAGTCGAACGATTGGTCGCTTGCCGGCGGAGCGGACGGCGGCTGGCGGAACCAACGCACCAGTTTGTCTGCTGGATACTCCCGAATGGTCAGCGATGGCGGGGGCGTTTTGGGTTCAGTCCGTTTGCAGACCGTTCATGCTAACTTCCGCCGCCAGCTGACTCCGGGATGGGCTGCTGCTCTCACTGCGAGTCACGGAACAAACCAGTCGCTGATCGTGCCCTCGGCGACCAGCGCGACTTCGGTCAATTTAACTTCGGCAGGAATCTCGCTGGAGCGTAACGTTGGAAAGAGCATCGGGTTGCGTTTGGGGTACACGCACGATTTTCAAGAACAGTTTGGATCGCCCTCCGAGACTTTCAATGTGAGCCGGAATCGATTCTTTGTCACGCTCTCGTATCAGTGGGCCAAGCCTTTAGGAATGTAGCCATGGAAGAAGAACTGCAAGAATCAAGTGAGCCACTAGATTTTGCCCAGATCAAGGGAATGGTGCGCCGCCGGTGGTGGCAATTTCTTGTGCCCTTTTTCTGCGGCTGGGTGCTGGTGTGGGGAGCGAGCTGGCTGATTCCTTCCACCTACCGGTCGGGAACCCTCATTCTGGTCGAGCAACCTTCCGTGCCTGAGAAGTATGTTGCCTCGAACACCGACAGCGACATTCAGCATCAGCTGGACAGCATTACCCAGCAAATCCTCAGCCGCACCCGCCTTCTCCGGATCATTGACTCTCTCGGTCTCTACGCCCAGGACCGGAAGCACAAGAACCCCGACGACCTGGTGGAGACGATGCGGAAGGACATCGAAATCGAACTGTCGCGTGGCGACGATAGGAAACTCTCCGCCTTCAATATCTATTACGGGAGTGGCGATCCGAAAATGGCGCAGGCGGCCACGGCCGAGCTCGCGAATCTCTTCATCATGGAAAATCTTGAGCAGCGGCAAGAGCGTTCGGAGAACACGACGAAGTTCCTCGAAGATCAGCTCGATCAGGCGCGCGTTAAACTCGAAGCACAAGAAGCGAAATTGCGCGCGTTCAAAGATCAGCACTTGGGCGAGTTGCCGACCCAAACCCAGAGCAATCTGCAAATCTTGAGCGGTCTTCAGAATCAGGTGCAAGCGAACCAAGACTCGCTAAACCGGGCCAAGCAGCAAAGTGCCTATTTGGAATCGGTGATCAACCAATATCGCGCCACGGATCGCGCTTCAAAGCCGGGCGAGGGCGGGCCAGTCGGGCTAGCCCCGATCGACAAAGAGCTAGATCAACTGAAGGCGCAGTTGGCGGATTTGACTTCTCACTACACCGATAAACACCCTGACGTCCGCAAGACCAAAGAGCAGATTGCCCGGACCGAGAAGATGCGCGAGCAGATCGTCGCCGGCATGAATAGCCCAGCGAATGATTCCACTCCGCAACCGGCCGACCCAACGGTCCTCGATCCGAAAAGCGGACCGATGCTGGAGCTCGAAAGTCAGCTGAAGGCCAATCGCCTCGAAATCGCGAACCGGGAGGCGGAAATTAAAGACGAGCAAAACAAGATCAGCCAATACCAGGCTCGGCTCAATATGGCTCCGTTGATGGAACAACAGTTCGCGGATATCACGCGCGACTATGATCAGTCGAAGACCGATTACGAATCGCTGCTGGCCAAGAAGAACCAGTCGGAAATGTCGACCGACCTGGAGAAAACGCAACAGGGCGAGCGTTTTCGCATGTTGGATCCGCCGAATCTTCCGGTAAGACCCTACAAGCCGAACCGTCTGATGCTGTGCGGCGCGGGATTAGCGGTGGGCCTGGTTTTCGGCGGTGGCTTCGCTTTCGGCCTGGAGAAGCTGAGCGGCAAGATCTACAGTGAGCGCGAGATCAAAAAATTGGTCCCGTTTGATGTGATGGCGGAAATTCCGCCGATCGAGAGCCTGGAAGAACAGTCGTCCCACCGGCGCGGTGCTTGGCTCGCGGGCGCGGCGGTAGTGGTGGTCATGGGTTTCATCCTGTTAGGATCGGCAGTAACGTATTTGTACGGCTAAACCATGTACAAGAGCTTCTACAACCTGCAGCGAAACCCGTTCGAGATCACGCCGGATCCGTCGTTTTTGTTTCCGACTACGCGGCACAACGAAGCACTCGCTTCGTTGTACTACGGGGTGACGGCGCACCGCGGATTTGTAGTTTTGACGGGTGAAGTGGGCACGGGAAAAACGCTCATTCTGCGCTCATTGCTGGGGTTGCTGCAGCGTCGCGATGTCGCCTTCGCTCTGATTTTCAACCCGACGCTTTCGCCTCTGGAATTCATTCGCTATATCGCGGGCGATTTCGGGTTACCGGTATCGGGCAAGGCCAAAGACGAGCTCATCCATGTCCTCAACGGCTTCCTGCTGCAGAGACATCAGAAGGGATTGAACACGATTCTCGTGGTGGATGAGGCTCACCACCTATCGCCCGAAATACTGGAAGAGATCCGGCTTTTGAGCAACCTGGAAACTTCGCAGCAAAAGTTGCTGCAGATCGTGCTCGCGGGTCAGCCGGAACTTGATCAGAAACTCGATTCCCACGAACTCCGGCAGCTAAAACAACGGATCGCGTTGCGCTGCCATCTCGACCCGCTCAGTCCGAACGAAACCAGGGAGTACATAAGCCGCCGTCTGCGGATTGCGGGGGCACCTGCCGCCGGCGAGATTTTCTCCGCGCCAGCGATCGAGGCGGTGTTCCGCCACTCGCGGGGAATTCCGCGGGTCGTCAACACCATCTGCGATAATGCGCTGCTCGCGGGCTACGCCAAACAGGCGGTCACCATTACACCCGAAATCA
Organism: Terriglobales bacterium; assembly: GCA_049512675.1. GTDB lineage: Bacteria > Acidobacteriota > Terriglobia > Terriglobales > Acidobacteriaceae > Acidiflorens. Next base: position 8,556 of record JBEKWX010000085.1, read on the forward strand.
TCGAGGGTATTGCGCGGGATTTACGACTCGGGCTGGTCGTGGTGGATCCGAGGAACAACGGTGGAGCCCGGCTGTCGGAAGAAGTGGAGCAGCGCGACCTCCTGCTGGCGGTGAAGACGCTGCTTGAAGTGCATGACAGAATGCGAGGAGCTGGAACGAAGGGCCGGCTGCAATAGGCAAGATTTCTTCTCCATGAGCTATATATTTGAAGCGTTGCAGCGGGCAGAGGCCGAGCGGTCAGGCGGAGGCCTGCCGAAAAACGCCGAATCGGTCGCGGATCTGCTGCAAGGGATCGAACAGGAAATCGAGCACAAGCAATCTCTTCCGGCATTGCCGCCGGACGAAAGCGCGCCAGTGGCGAAGCCGGAGTCTCCAAGGGTAGATTCGTTTGCCGCCGCGAAAGTGCTCATGCCAGCACTGACGGCAGATTCTCGGATGGTGTGTCTGACTGACCAAGGCGGCTTGGCGGCGGAAAAGTTTCGCGTGCTGGGGCTGAAGCTGCGACATATGCGCGAACGGCGCAAGCTCAAACGGATCGTGGTAACCGGTACGGCCCCGCAAGAAGGGAAGAGTCTGGTGGCAGCCAATCTCGCGCTGAATCAGTCGCGCAGCAAGCTTTTGAAGACGCTGCTGCTGGACGGAGATCTGCGGCGGCCAACCTTGGCTACCCGATTCGGATTCGACCGTTCCTTGCCTGGACTGAGCGAGTGTTTGCGCGGCGAGCGGCAGCTTTCTGAAGTAGTGTACAAACTCAATGGTTCCGGTCTCTGGTTCCTTCCCGCCGGGCGCGCACCCGAGAACCCGCTCGACCTGATGCAGAGCGGACGCCTTTCGGAGTTGCTCGACCGGCTCGGAGAATTTTTCGACTGGATCGTCATTGATACTCCTCCGGTTATTCCCGTGGCCGATACCGCGTTCTGGATGAAGCTTGCGGACGGAGTCCTCGTCGTGATCCGCGAAGGTGTCAGCGAGAAGAAAGTGATAGAGCGGGCTTTGGATTCGTTTGATCGCGCCGTCTTGCTGGGCGTGGTCGTCAACAGTTGTAGCCGTAGCGAGCACAAGGGTTATTACTCGCGTTACAGTCAGGCGTCGCTTCGAGCTGGCGAGGGTCCCCCCTCTATCGGGAGCGAATAAAAATATGGTCCAGATTATAGCGCAAGAGTTGTATAATAAAGTAGGCCTAGTTACCCCCAGCTAGGTTCGTAATTCTTTCCCCCAATTGAAAACCATGCATGTCTGAGCCAGCCTCTTCTCTATGGGGGCTCGGTAAGGAGTTACACGTGGAATCCCGCAACGTTAATTGGCTGTTTCGCTCTCCAGAACCCTCACGATCGCAAGGGCCGGTTGCGCCCAGCGAACTGTTGAGCGAAGAGACCTTTCACCAGATGATCGCGCTGGAGCGCAAGCGCAGCGAGCGTTCGCAGCGGCCCTTCGTACTTTTGCTCATCGATCGCGGGCGTATTCATCCGGGTGACGAGCAAGGCCCCGTCTTGCTGGACGTGCTTTCCGCGCTCGAGGGAGCGACCCGTGAAACCGACGTTACCGGATGGTATAAGACAAACTCCGTGGTGGGAGTCATGTTCACCGAGATCGTTCTGGACAACAACGCAGTCGTCAGCACGATCCTTTCCCGGATCGGCACGGTACTGCGCGACCGGCTCGACACGGAACAGTTCAGCCGGATCAAGTTTTCCTTTCACGTGTTTCCGGATAACTGGGGCGCGCAGGATTCGGATCGCCCCAGTAACCCAGCCCTTTACCCGGATCTCGAAAAGCGCCAAAAGTCGAACCGGCTGTTCCACGCCACGAAGCGGCTGATGGACGTTCTGGGTAGCCTGTTATTGCTGGCGATATTGTCGCCCGTGTTTTTTGCCGTCGCAGCGGCGATCAAGCTGACTTCCCGCGGGCCGGTTTTGTTCCGGCAGAAACGTGTCGGCCAGCATGGAATCCCGTTCACGTTTCTGAAATTCCGGTCGATGCATATGAATAGCGATTCGAGTGAGCACGAGGAATATGTCCGTCAACTGATTGCCGGCGAGGCGGGAAAGAAGTCTCCTAACGGCAACGAAGGGGGCGTGTTCAAGCTGACGAACGATTCGCGGATTACGCCGGTAGGCAGGTTCCTGCGGCGCTCGAGCCTGGACGAACTGCCGCAGCTAATCAACGTGCTCCGCGGCGAAATGTCGCTCGTCGGACCTCGTCCGCCCGTGCCCTATGAGGTGGAAGCCTACGCCACGTGGCATCGCCGCCGTCTGCTGGAGGCAAAGCCGGGAATCACCGGACTCTGGCAAGTGCATGGCCGTAGCCGGGTGGAGTTTGACGAAATGGTGCGGATGGATTTGCGCTATGCCAGCAATTGCTCTCCCCTGCTCGACCTGAAGATTCTCTTGCAGACTCCAAAAGCGGTAGTGAGTGGAGACGGCGCCTGTTAGTTCGAAGTTCTTCATGATCCTCTCGACCGCTGCCGTATGCGGCTCCGTGTTCTGTGTGAAATCCCCCCGCAATATTCTTTGCCAACGACAAACGTTCTTATAACCAGCAGTGTCATAACCAGCAGTCTCATAACAGCAGTCCCGTAACAGCAGTCTCATGAGGTGAATTCCTATGCTTAGGTTTGGTGTAATCGGCTACGGCTATTGGGGGCCGAATATCGTTCGCAATCTGCGCGCCCTGGAAGGCTGCCAGGTCGTCGGGATCTGCGACCAGACTCCCGCAGCTCGCAAACG
>JBEKWX010000086.1:0-11042 GCA_049512675.1 Terriglobales bacterium
CGGGGTTGCGCGGCGATCAGGTCTCGCAGGTGCGGGGCTTTGCGGATCAACGCCTGCGCACCGCAAAGGATCCGCTGGACCCGTCGAACCGGCGCGTTTCGATCATCGTGCAATACCTCAGCAACAATACTGACGAAGCGGGGCCTTCGCTTAAGGATGGGAAAGAATCGGGAGAAGGAAAACCCTCAGCCGCCGTCGCGCAGCCGGACTCCGAAGCCAGGGGTAAGAAAGACGAGCAGTAAAAAAGGCTGGCCCCAAACAAAGGCCAGCCTGGATTGGCTGCTAATGCCGTTATGTAAATGTTGCAACTACCTGCTGCAGTACTTTGGGCACCAAGGAATCGGCCCATCAGAAGTGGGAACTTTCGGAACTGCAGCATATGCCAACGTACCTACCAAACCTACCAACAGAATTATCGCTCTGAGCGAACGTTTCATTTTCTTTCTCCTTAGGGTCTGACGAAAAGGCTAGTCTCAGACGGCTAGCTTCTCGGCGTTGGCGAATTATACACAGCCCTGCAACGTTGTGATTCATTGGGGGTTACTTGAAGCGCACCGAATGATGTGACAAATCGGCGGAGATGCCGAGAATTGGCGGTGTCGTCCGGCAGGCTATACAAACGGCGTTTACGCTGGTTTCTTAAGGTAATGGTTTGAAAATTATTGCTTCGGTTCCGGCTCCCGGAGGAGGGTTGCGGCGCGCCAAAGATTCCGCTTGACAAGGTTTTTGGAAGAGGCCTTCTTAAGGATCGCGAGTTCTATGCTCGCCTATTGGAACCGGCTGCCGCCGAGTTGGCTCTGGCGGGCTCACCGGGGCGATCGACCGTCAAATGATCTGCGGTTTGCTCTAAGTTCGAACTTCGCGAGAACGCGCGCTCCACCATGCCTTCGAACATCGGGATCAGCGAATCGGAAGGAACTGGATGTTGAAGATCCGCCAAACCCTGCTCCCACCGCTGGGTCTGCAAGCGGTTAACGGCGGCCTCGCGCACGACTTTGCGCGAGAGCGAGTAGCCAAGCCAAACAATAACTCCAAAATTGTAAGTGAACATGTTGATCAGGTCGAAATTATCGTGCCTGACAAATCCTCCCGAATTCAGCGCCCACAGCATCAATTCCATACCGGCGAAGAGCCCAAAGCCAAGAGATATCCCAAAACTGAGCTGCTTCCAGGACACTCCCAGAAAGCTCGAAAACAGCAGCAAAAAGAGGATGAGACCAACCTGCACGATGCGGACCGAGAGCTGCAGGGTGGTAATGGCGTTCATCATCGGATTCTGGTCGGAAGAACCCGAAAAGGCGACCACCACAGAAACCAGCAACATCACTACGCCCGCCCACTTAAACAGTAGAGTACCGAGGTCCTTCAGCGTGTGATAGGGGCGGAACACGTCGAGGAAAATCTCATGAATGACCTTGAATCCTAGAACCGCGTTGACTGCCTCACCCAGCCAGAAAAGCCAGAAATACGTCGTGCCAACGCCCGCGAGCCAGAGCGGAAGCATGATGGCAAAATTCGCTACCTGCGCCAGGAGAAACAAGGAAAATACGGGAAACTGCTTGTGCAGCTTACGGTGCCATAGGACCACCGCAACCATCGATTGCAGAGCCGGTTGCGCGCACCACAAACAAAGAACGACGGTATGGCTGTGCCAACTCATGGAGATGCAATGGGAAGAACGCGACCAACTCTAACTGGCGCGCCTCGCCCTTCTCCACATCCTCAGGCACGATGACTTGCGGGTCAACCTACAGCAGGTAACCTTAGTAACCATTACCCCTTACCACTGGGCGGAGTAACCATTACCCCTATCCCCTGGCCGGCCACCTCGCGGCCAAACACCGGGAAAGGGCTGGCAAGACTATCCGGCGTCGGGCGCGGAGTGCAGGTAGGCGCGCATCATGCGCACTTCATAGTCTTTTTCGTCGAGGTCGTGGAGAAGAATATCGCGCAAGGAAACGACGCCCTTCAGTTCGCGCCCGGCGCAGACTGGCAGGTGCCGGAAGCCATGCCGCTTCATCAGGGTCATGCAGGTCTCCAGGGGATCGTTCGGAGCGACGGTCAGAGGATCTTCGGTCATGACCTGATTGACCAGGGTGCGGGCGGGATCCTTGCCTGCGACCACCACCCGGCTCATCAGGTCGCGCTCGGAGAAAATGCCGGTTAGCCGGCCTTCTTGCAGAACTGGTACGGCGCCGATGTTGTGCTGCGCCATCATGGTGGCGACTTCGAGCACGGTCTGGTGGGCCTCGGCGGATATAGGGACCTGATTTCCGAGCAGATCACAGATCAACATTTGCACCTCCCATTGGAACTGTGCCGGAAAGCGACGTGCCCGGCGAACAGCGTCAAATCTATCTTGGACGAAGGAAGCAAAACCGTTTTATCTCTGGACCCGCGGCGGAGTATATGTCGAAAACCACCTGGGGGGAAGAAAAAAATGAAGAGCTGTCGGCAGCCTAAGCTTGCTCTGTGACTGAAGGATGCGGCGGCGGGGCAGAGCCGCGTCCCCGCACGCCCAACGAAATGACGTAGGATCTGGCGGCCAAAGCGGCGGGCATTTCGGCGGCGTCGCGGGCGGTGACGATCAGGTTGTAATCTTCACTGGCCCGAACACGACTGAACACCGGGGTCGCCTCCAGCGGCTCGACCAGTGCCAGGTATCGCAGGAAGGTGAAGACGTCTTCGGTGGGCGGCAACCCCGGTGCGACGAAAGAGACTTCGACATCTTCGTGGTGGAAGTGCCATCCCAGAGAGGCGGCCAGGCGCACCGCTTGCTCGTACACCGCAGGCTGCAGGACTCCGGGCGCGGGGTTGTCAAACACGATGCGGAGCTTGCGCTCATCTTCGCGGCTGAACTCGCGCACTTTGAGCGCGCCCGTGCGAGCCGTGGCTTTCCAGTCCACGTGACGGGCGGAATCGTCAGGCATGTAGTCGCGGATGAGATAAAGATCGTTGCCGCGTCCCCTGACAAAGGTTTCGAACTCGCCGGTGACCATGGGAAGAACTTCGCGGAACTGTTCGGTGGGCTCGACGACGGGATATACGATCACTTCGCGGGAAAGGTTAATCCGCCGGGTTTTCATCAGGAAGGCAAAAGGAAAGCGTGTGGCCAGGCCGAAGTTTTTTTCGCAATAGCGTCCGCGAGCTGGGAAGCTTATCTCCAGGTCGGCGCGGAGTTCCTGTTCGGGAGCGAGAAAAGGAAAATAAACGGATTCTTCGAGGATGGGCTTCTCTGCTTCTTCGCGCACGCGCCGCAAGCGGCGGTCGGGCAGGCGGAGCCACTGGTCCTGAGGCGCGCGGTTGCGGGGCCAGCCGAAGGTCGAGGCTTCCCAGCCCCAACGGTCTTTATTCTTGCGCTTGGCGGGAACCACGCGCACGGAAAAAGATGGCAGCCACGAACTGGCGTTGCCCAGGAGCAGGCGCGCCAGCATCGGCCGCGAGGCAAAAACGTGTTCCGGCAAATGGACATCGAGCGTGAGATTACGGAGCACCAGCGCCGAGGCGATGCCGGAAACCACAATGGCCGAGAGCAGCGCGGCGACGATGACGTAAAGCAGGTTGTTCCCGGTGTTGATGGCGGCGATTCCGATCACGACGCTGATCAGGATGTAGACGAGGCCGGCGCGCGTGACGTCGTAGTCCATGGCTTCGCGGACACGGGTCGCGACGACCCGCCGCGCCAGGTAAGGCACCGTGGTCAGGCCGACGAAGGTGGCCAGCAACAGTGCCGACGACGCCAGAATGATCATCCCCCAGATGTTGCCCGCCTCGCGCGCGACCGTGGAAAACAACGCCGCAGCGAAAGCCAGCATCAGGCCGAAGATGGCCAGCAGGAATCGCACCCAGACCTGCGAAAGTCCCAACTGCGGGAAGCGCGGCGCTTTTGAGGATTGCGGGCTCGTTTGCGTGCGTTCGGAAATCACGGGTCTCTCCGGTACCGGGCAATGCTTCTGCCAGCATATGACGGAAGAGGCGCGAGCGGAAGTGACGGAAGAAACTTTGATCGGAGAGACAAGGATGCCCGAGCGAAATTACCGCGCGGTCGCATTACACAATGAGATCTTACTCTGATAGCCTGGCGTGTAATTTTACATCCAGTTGACAACTCCTAGACGAGTTGCTGCTAGATTGTTTGGGCCTTAAAGTTGGGCACGTTCTCGGCACATTTCTTCCGCGTTTCAACACAGACCAGAGGAGGAGACTATGCATTCAGCACGGACAAACAATGGAGAACGCCGGTTAAAGGTGAATCCTCGTCGTCCCTTGCTTCTGGCTACCGCGATTTTGGTAATCCTGTGCGGCGGGTGTGGCAGCTCCAGTTCCAGTTCCAGCAGCAACACCATGTCGGCGGCGCAGGCCCAGGCAGTCTCACAGCAAGTTTTACAGGCTGTCGTGGCGGCCCTGGAGAATGCATTTGGCGTGAGCCCGTCGGCGGCGAGAGACGCTCGCACGAGTTTGTCGACTGTGGTCGGAGACATTCAACCGGATCAGTCGTCCGGCTGCACCCCGACCGCGACTGGGGAAAGCTGCAATTTTCCCTTGTCTTATAGCGGCCATGTTCCGGAGGCGGGACAATATCCGTCTCAGGTGATGTCGACGGCACACTGAACAGTTCCGGCAGTGGGTCTATCGACAGCCAAGTCACGATCACACCAGCGAATTGTTCCGTATCCAATCTGACTTTCAACGGAGATCCCAATATCTCGATTGGCGGCCAAATAGGCTTCAGCGACTCTGGTCCTGTGTTTCCGATCACTCTTATGGAAGGTGGGGGTATTTCTTATGGGCCACATCCGTCCGGAAGCTGCCAGCTCAATGTGACGTACACGATAAATTCTCTGACGAGCTGTACGGTCACCGGGACGGTGTGCGGACAATCTGTCAGCGGAAGCTGCTAGCGAAGGGTCTGGAGCGAAAGAGCAGGCAGTAGTGGCGTCGGTCGCAAGTGTAATCGTGATTTCATCTTCATCAACGACCGCGGAGCGCCGCAGAATGGCAATTCATCGAAGACGCCGAAGGCACTCTTAGCCTCTGGCTTTGGTCGCCCCCGGCTCTTCGCTGATGACGTGTTGCTCCAGAGAATGCAGTTGGTGGCGATACTTTTCCATCATCTCCTGCAGCAGGTTCCGAATCGAGAGGACTCCGCGCAGCCGGGCCCGGGAATCGACGACCGGCAGATGGCGGAAATGATGTTCGAGCATCGAGGCCAGAGCCTCGGCGGGAGTAATATTCGGGTCAACGGTTATCGCCGGGGCGGTCATCAACTCCGAGACCGCAATCGTCTTGGGATCACGGCCGCTCAGCGCCAACTTTCTCAGCACATCGCGCTCGGTGAAGATGCCCAGTACCTGCTTGGCTTCCACGATCACGACGGAGCCAACGCGGCGATCCAACATAATTTGGATGGCGTCGGCAACCGTGGTTGAGGGGGGGACCGTGATCGATTCCCGGTCTAACAGACGAAGTATGCTCATGATTGCCTCTTTCTGGGAAAGCCCGACAAAAAGTAAGCGCTCATTCTAGCAGTTGCGTACTTGCCGCAAAAGGCGAAAGTTGAGGCTGTGTCCCTGAACGCCCTCGGCGACTCGGAAGGGCAATGTGGCTCGTAGACGCCGTAACATCGAGATTTCACCAACAATTCCCAGCACCGGCGACCGGCGTCAGTCATTATCTGGCATGGACTGGCGGCGACGTCTCCACCACCAATATAGGATTACGGCCCCGGCGACGATCAACACCGCGATATTGAAGCGCTGCAGGGTTCGCAGCAGGGTGTGCCAATGATGACCGAACAGGTATCCGGCACTGGCCATGACGCTGGCCCAAACAGCCGCACCCAGGAAGTTGAAAAGAGCAAAAGTTCGCCAGCGCATGCGCAGCACCCCGGCCAGCGGTCCGGCAAAGGTCCGCATGCCGAAGACGAAGCGGGCAAGGAAAATGGCGGCTGCCCCGTAGCGGGCAAACATTTCCTCGCCGCGTTTCAGCGTGGGCGGCGGAATCCGAAAAATGCTTTGATAGCGATCGAGCAGCGGACGTCCGCCATAGTGACCGAGGGCGTAACCGAGACCGCCGCCGAGAGTGGCGGCACAGGTGGCAACTACGATGATGCCGCCGAGAGTGAGTTGGTGTTCGGAATAGGCCAGAAAACTAGCTACCAGGAGCGTGATCTCACCGGGAACCGGGATGCCAGCGCTCTCCGACAGCAAGGCCAGGGCCACGGCCCAGTAGCCGTAGTCGGCGATGAATGCGCGCAGTGAGTGAAAAGTCGTGGGGTGCATTTAGTGGAATGCCAGTATGGAAGAGTAGCAAAAACACAAGCGGGAGCGAGATCAAATCCTGTTTTCGACGGTGAGGTTTTCGCCGACGAGGAAGTCGACGAGCGCGCGGTTGAAGTCCTCGGGCGCTTCTTCGTAGGGCAGGTGGCCTACGCCCTCGAATGCCACCAGACGGGCATCGCGGAAATTCCGGCGCAACGGTTCGGCGGAATGAAAATCAACGGCGCGGTCCTTCGTTCCCCAGATGAGGAGCGTGGGGTAATCGCGAATCTTGGGGAGCGCTCTTTCCAGTTCCGCGAGATCTGCCGTCCAATTTCTGACGATGTGCGAAGCATGACGGAAGCCGTGATTTTTTTGTACAGGTATGCGATAGCCGGCGAGAGAATCGGGCGGAATTCTTGCGCCGTCGCCGAACAGACGGCGCAGCCACAGGGAGTCGAGGGAGCGCCAGCGCTCGATGGTGTTGCGGAAGAGCAGGGAGCCAAAAGCACTGCCCAGAAACGGAGCGAACCGCTTGCCGTGCGGGGACCAGGGATTGACGGGCGCCACCAGCACCATGCGCTGCAGGCGGGTGTCTTTTAATTCAATGCGTCGCTCAACACAGATAGCTGCGACCAGGATGGCAACGCCGCCGCCGTGCGAGGTGCCCAGCAGGTCGAAATCTCTGATGCCGAGAGAGTCCGCGAACTGCAGGACGCGCTCGGCGGTGGCACGTACGGTGCGGTCCATGCCCTCAGTCGCGGTCGACAACCCGGCGCCTAGATTGTCGATGGCATAGACGGTCGCATGGGGCGCCAGCGCGGGGATGGTGAATCTCCAGGAAAACGAATATCCCATCAGCCCATGAATAAGGATGAGCGCCGGGCCCGACCCGGCCTTGAGGTAGCGCATCCGTCCGTCGGCAAGTTCGAGCCAATGCTCTTCAGTTGCAACCCCAAACCCCGCCGAGGCCGGGCTCGTTAGGCGCTCGTCAGCGGGAATGAATCTTTCTCCGGAATTTTGCGTTTCGATGGGCAACGAAATCCTCGCAGGCTGCGTCTTAATAAGTGATATCGCCTCTATCGCTTTCGGGGAGCTGCCTCCTGGCTCCCCTCCTTTTTTGCTCCGTGCGTGAGAACTGGGTCGTCCCTCCGGGCTTCGCTGATTTCTTCTACCCTACCTCGCGCTGAAGCGCGGGGCTAAGTTGGTTCGCCCCTGCCGGGGCTGGATTCCCTGTTCTTCGTTCCACCGGGCTGCGCGAATACCGGTTCTCATGCGGCCACTGAAGCCACGCTCTGCGCTTTCTTCCGTTTCTTGCCCAGCAGCTTCTTCAGCACTCTAATGCCTTTATCCACATGCTTTTCTTGCAGCAGGAATGGCGGCAGGAAGCGCAGGACCGTGTCCTGGGTCGAGTTGAAGAGCACGCCCTCCGCCAGAGCCTGCTCCACCAATGGCCGTGCCGGAATGTCGAGCACGAGGCCCTGAATGAACCCGCGGCCGCGCGCTTCGCGGGTCGCGGCGTACTTGTCGACCAGTTCCTGGATTTGTTGATGCAGGTATCCGCCAACTTTCACGACGTTTTCGAGCAGACGCTCTTCTTCGACGATCGCCAGATATTCGAGTCCGACGCGACACGCAAGAGGACCTCCGCCAAAGGTGGTGCCGTGCTGTCCGGGCGAAATCGCGGAGGCGAAGTGTTCCTTGGATAAGAACGCGCCGAGCGGCACCCCGGCGGCGATCGGCTTGGCGATGGTGACGATGTCGGGCACCACGCCGTAATTCTGGAAGGCGAAGATCTTGCCGGTGCGGCCGAGGCCGCACTGGATCTCGTCGAAGATGAGCGCGGCCTGATAATGGTCGGCAAGGGTTCGGCATGCAAGCAGGAATTCTTCCGAACATTCGAGGATGCCGCCTTCGCCAAAGATGGGCTCCAGCACGATGGCGCAAGTGTTGATATTGACGGCAGCGTGCAGCGCTCCGACGTCGTTCTGCGCCACAAAGCTTACGTTCTCGAGCAGAGGCTCAAAGCCTTTGCGGTACTTTTCTTGGCCGGTCAGGGACATGGAGCCAAACGTTCGGCCGTGATACGAACCCTGCAGCGCCACCAGTTGACACTTGGCCTCGCCGCCTGCCTTATGTCCGGCAAGCCGCGCCAGTTTGATGGCGCCTTCCATCGCCTCGGTTCCGCTGTTCGAAAAAAAGACGCGGTCAAAATTAAAGCCCGATAGCTGGCAGAGGCGCTCGGCGAGCTGTCCCTGGTATTCGTTGTAATAGAGATTCGAAAGGTGGATGGCCCGGGCGGCCTGCTCGCGGATGGTCTTCACGATGCGAGGATGCGCATGCCCGAGGGCGTTCACTCCCAGCCCGGCCACGAAGTCGAGATACTTTTTGCCCTCGAAGTCATAGAGAAAGACACCTTTGCCGCGCTCAAAACCCACTTTATAACGGTTGTAGGTGGGGAGAAGAAAACGCTTTTCAAGATCGGCAATCTGATCGAGACGGGACATGGCTTCATTGTAGAACGAACCCAGGGTGGGAGCAGGCTATCAGTTTTCAGTTCTCGGTCGGGGCCATCGCAGTTTCTCAGCGGAAACTAGCTCCCTGGAACTTTACCCAGCACCGAGACCCCCTTCGCGCAGCCAAATTGCTTGCGCTCGGCATCCCGAAAAGCAGACGCAACCTTCCATAATTCATAGCCGCCATTCCGAATCCTCTCTATAATTGTGGAAGTCGCTCTAAGTAGGCGACTTATAGCGCAGGGCGAGATTAGAGGGTGGCAGTGAAGTTGCTTATATCAGCTGGGCGTCGAATGTCTGGCCGCGGCGTCGCCGCCACCGTCCCAGTCTGTGAATCGCGAACTGAGTCGCGAAATATGAACCGCGAATTTGAGGCCCGGTTTACCGCCATCCTGCTGACTCTGCTCACAGTAGCAGCAGTACTTTTCGCCGGTTTCAACTACAAGATCGAGCACCAGTTTGCGGTTCCCGACGACGGCGCGTGGTGGATGGAGAGGAACGGCCGCCTTGTGGCCGACCGGCTGGAGCCGAACGGTCCGGCAGAGCGGGCCGGAATTCGCCGTGGGGACAATGTCGTCAGCGTCAACGGGCACCCGGTTGACACATCAGCGGCGGTGACGCGGCAAATCTACTATTCCGGCGTCTGGTCGAAGGCAACCTACTCGCTGGTCCGCGGCTCGGTTCCGCTGGACGTGCAAGTAGTGCTGGCTCCGGCCGAGCGCTCGATGAACGATTGGCTGAGGCTGATCGCGCTCATTTACCTGGGCATAGGGCTTTATGTATTGTTGCGGCGCTGGACGGCGGTCGGTTCCACGCATTTTTATATTTTCTGCCTGGTATCGTTCGTTTTCTACGCGCTGCACTACACGGGCAAGTTCAACGCTTTTGACTGGATCGTCCTGTGGGCTAATGAAGTGGCGTGGCTGCTGCAGCCGGCGCTGTTTCTGCACTTCGCATTGACCTTCCCAGAACGGCGGGAGTTCGTCAGCAAGCATCGCTGGTCGATTCCGCTGCTCTACTTGCCGGGAGCGGTACTGCTCGGAATCCAGTTACTGGTTCTTCAGTATTTGAAAGCCAGCAACTCGCTGCTCTTCAATCTGAACCGGGTGCACTGGGCCTATCTGACGATTTTCTTCTTCTCAGCGGCGGGGATTCTGTTCAAAAACTACCGGCAGGCCACCACTCCGATCTTGCGGCAGCAACTCAAGTGGATCACGCGTGGCACCATCCTTGCCATAACGCCGTTTACGCTTTTCTATGTTTTGCCGTATCTGCTCGGAGTGATGCCTTCACCCCTCATGAAGGTGTCGGTGCTGTCGCTTGGATTACTGCCGCTGACTTTTGGCTATGCCATTTTCCGCTACCGGTTGATGGACGTGGATCTGATCTTCAAGCGTGGCATGGCGTATACGCTGGCGGCGGCGGCCATCGTGGGAGTTTACTTCGCCGGCGTGGCTGCGGTTGCAGAACTGGTGCATACCCGCGTGCCCAGTTCCGGACCTTACGGGTTGATAGTGGCCGTCGTGGTCACCGCCCTGCTGTTTGATCCGGTGCGGAAATGGATTCAAGAGAAGCTTGACCAGTTCTTCTTCCACACCGGCTACGACTACCGGCGGACGCTGATCGAGTTCGGACGCGAGTTGAGTTCGGAGACCGATCTCGACAAGATGCTTTCCTCCCTGGTTGACCGGGTGGCACGCACGCTGCTGGTGGATCGCATCGCAATCTTCCTCGGCAACAGCGACTCTTCGCGCTTTGAACTGTCGAAGTCGTTTGGCATCGCGCACGTCACCGGCCTCGACTTGGCGTTCCTCGCGAAGCCGCGCATCGAGGACGCTGCCGGGCATATCTTCTTCGAAAATACCCGCCAGTTGCCCCGTGAAAATGCCGCCGCGCAAGAGGCCATCGCACGCCTGGATCTGAACTACTACATTCCCTGCCACGCGCGGCAAAAGACCATCGCTATCCTCGGACTGGGCAAGACCATGCAAGGCGACTTCCTCTCCAGCGAAGATGTCGAGTTGCTCGAAGTTCTGGCGGGATACATCGGCATCGCCATCCAGAACGGGCGGCTGTATGCGTCACTTGAACAGAAGGTGACCGAGTACGAGCGGCTCAAGGATTTCAACGAGAATATTGTTGAATCCATCAACGTCGGCGTGATGGCTGTGGACTTGCAAGATCGCATCGAGAGCTGGAACTCGCAGATGGAAGTCATGTATGCCCAGCCGCGTTGGCAGGTGGTGGGGCGTTCGTTGAGCGAGGTTTT
>JBEKWX010000087.1:0-10858 GCA_049512675.1 Terriglobales bacterium
GCCGGTAAGTTTGTTAGGGCTTCCCCCGAGAGCTTGAGCGCGGCATGCCAGGGGGTCGAGGCGCCAGGCTGGAAGGGCTTCTCCGCCTCGCTGATCAACGCACCCGGAGCTGATGCTTTTCCCATTACCAGTTTCTCCTGGATTTACCTGCGAACTCTATCGTCTGAACCCGCTCGTGCCGCCGCGTTAAGCGATCTCTTGAATTGGATATACACGGATGGCCAGCAGTTTGCGGTTCAGGAGGGCTATGCCGCACTGCCTCCGCCACTGCTCGCAGCATTGAAAAAGAAAGTCAAGGATCTGCAATAGGGTTCAGTTGCGCTGGACCTGGCGCGCACGTGATAAGAATCGCTGCATTTCGCTTCGGAGGAATCATGAGAGTTTGCTTTGAAGTGATTACCCGGTGCAGCGGGGACTGCCCCAAAACATCTCACTTCATGTGATCATCCAGAGCGCAGCCTGCTTCGACCGGCGTTGGGTCGGGCATGTCAAACTGCATGACGACTGGTAATCCACGATCATCATCCGCAGTTATTTCAACCGTGTGTGCGCGAAGCATTTTCTTCAGCGAACCTACAGGGATGGAGGCAGAAGTCTTCTCCGTTCCCGTCGACCATTTTTCTAGCTCTTCTTTAGCATTGTCCATGCGATAGCGGACTGAAACCTTCGGGTAGTAGGACGTTCCATGGATTTCTTCAGGCTCAACGTAGACGATCTTCAGGGTGGTACCGACGAGAAGATTCCCAGCCAGGAACCTGCCCTTTCGCCGGTGAGATGCCTTGCCGGGGACGCAGTCCAGCACGAAAGCGGGACGATTAGGGACGTCACCCTGTGGCGATTTAAGGAATTTGCCTGCCAAGGTGAACCGAGTGTAGGTAATTCTATCCGCGGCGGCTGTCTTTTGCGATTGCCGCCACACCGAGGGCTGTTGCGCCGCCATCGTAGAGAATCCGAATGATGCGAACGCGACTGATACAAGCAGAACCAGTGGGGTTGGTCTCATCGTTTCGTGTCCTTGTTAGCCTTCCGCGGAATCCGCACCCTAGACCGTGCGATCGTCCGGGTTACAAACGCATTCCTCGCGGAGCCCCATAGTAGCCGAGAGCCCTGGGAACGGCAACCCCGACTTCACACGGGGTCTCGAGAAACGGGCCGCCGCGGGTGTAGTAAGCTCGGCTTTGACTCTCACGCGGGAGGCTTGTAAGATTCCCGGCGGCTCGGTCATGGAGGGAAGAGATGCGAAATTGGATGCTATGTTCATGTATCGCGCTGGCGCTGCCCTGCTTTGCATTCGCACAGCAACCCGCGGCGGAGGACAAGGCCTCCGCACGCACGCCGTCAGAAAATACAATGGCTCAACCCAAGCTGGCCGACTTGCTGGAAGCGAAGGTGAGGGCCGCATGGACCGCGTTCAAGAAAAAAGACAAAAACGGCTACGCGGAATTTCTCACGGATGACTTCCAGGCGGTGGAATCCGATGGCGACGGCGAGCGAGCCAAGCTGCATGTTCTTCGCGAGGTCGAGCACTGCATGTATACCGATTACGTGCTTCAGCTATTCCAGGTTCAGCCGCTTGGGCCAAACTATGCTTTTGTCACCTACGAGAGCAGCATGCAATTCCCGAAAGGCTCGGCGCTTCGTTTCAGGAGGGTTTTCGTCGGCGAACTTTGGACCAAGCGTGACGGGCAATGGAAGATGATGCGCTATCAAGAGACCATGGTCCGGTAGTTCCTGCCACTAGCACGCTGCCCCGAAAAGCAGAAGCCCGAATCCACGAATGTGGATTCGGGGCTCCCGTTTGGAAAGCACTTCCCGGTTGTCAATTACTGATGTGCGTACACGCCCACGCAACCATCGGCGTTGATCGTTTCACAATTGCTGCCGCCTGAGGGCAATGGCACGAAGATGTGATTGTTAACCGGGTCAACCGCGACGCTGTGGGCGTTGCCGTTCGTGGGGACATTTTGCAGCCACTGTCTGGTCCCGGCATTGATGACTCCGAGAACCGGGCCGGTGGGCATGTCCCTCGACGCCGTGTAGTAGTTGTCGTCGCCGGGGTTATACCAGGTCTGGTCCACGAACCCGACGTTGTTGATGGTGGTGAGGACCTTGCCGGTGGTGCCATTGATAATCACGGAGGACGGGGCGAACGCGCGCCCGTCATGATCGGCGCAACCCACGAAGACATCCGTGCCCGGCCCGAGATTCAAACCGGTAGGCATGCAGTTGTATATCGGAAAGCTGTTGACGACCGCCGGCACATATTTAGTGACGCCGCCGACGGTGATCGCGTGGAGGGGATCAATTACATCGACGCTTCCGACGGTAATGTCCCCGGTCGCATTTCCGTTGGTCAGAAGGAAGGAGTGCGTGGGGGGATAATAAATCATCCCACCCAGCCCTGCCGGTGCAGTGGATCCAACGCAGTCAGAGAAGGAAGTAGCTGTGGGGCAGTACACACCGTTCGTGGGCGTGCCGGGGGCCGAGTTCCGCAGCATAGGACTGTGATGGCAAGCAACGGCGGGGTTAAAACCGGCTGCGTCGCCAGATGCGCCGGACGGAACTGGCAGGCCGGGTGCGCCGGGCGCGCCGTAGAATTGGAGAGAAGGATCGGGGCAGGAGAAACCATTGTTCTCATCAACTAACACCGTGTTGTCCGTTGGCAGGGCACCGTCATAGTAGATCTGACCAAGAATACAGGAGGCGTCGTTGGCCGTGAAGGTTGTACCCGGGCCACCGGGACTGAAGGGAGGTTGAGAGTTGGCCCCGCCCGCACCGGGGAATGGTGCGTAAGGCAGACAGTGGGCTAGCTGGTTGATCCCCGCGGGTAACGTCCCGGCCGGCGCGTTCGCGCCTCGCGTCACGATCCCGGTGGCGTCAATGATGGTGACGAAGGGAAGTCCGGGGTCACCATTGATTATCGAAACCAGATAACGCGAGGAGCCGTCCTGGGGGAAAGTTACGACGCTACCGGTTGTGGCCAGCTCGTCGGCGCGCAGGTCGCCGCAGGTCGCATCAGAGAAAGCTCTTCCATCTGCCGACGCCATGCACGCGGTGAGCTGGGTTGGGCCGTCATAGTCGGGGGACGAGCCCGTTGGTATGACGGCGGTCAACATCGGCGGTGTGGTATAGCCGCTCTTGAGCGAGGGCACGCACGACGTCGCGGGGGGCGCGGGGACGCAGGCGGCCAAGTCAAAAACGAACATGGACGAGCTGCCATTTCCGACAAACATGAAACTCCCGTCCCCCGAGATCTCCAGGCCATTTGGACCCGAAAGCGGGTTCAGGTTGTTGGCGCGCGAGGCACAGCATTGGCCGCCCACAAATCCGCCGAAATGGCCGTTGGGACCGAAGAAACCCGGAAGTTTGAAGGTGTTGGTCTTGCATCCAAAGCGGGTGTAGTTGCCCTGCGCGGTGGTGGTGGGAGGAATGGTCTCCAGGTAGGTCGGCGAGGTGGGGTTGTCATCGAACCAGCATAGGCTTACATTATACCCCGCCTCGGCGACGGAATTGTCCCCGCCGATGGCCCACAACGCGATGTCGGAAACCGTGCTGAACACGGGAACGTCGAGGCCGATGCGGTCCGACACGTAGTAGAGGCGGTTGACCGGATCCGTCCAGCTAATGTCAAAAATGTTGAACGGCCCGCCGGGCTCGCCATTGGGATTGTGTTCCGGCACGAGCATGACATCAATCAACCCGACCGTCCCGTTCTTATCCGTGCCGCAGACGGGACAGTTAGCCTGACCGCTTCCGCAACTGTTCAGGATGAAAGCCGCTCCGAAGACCGCGACGAGGGCTAGCAGGGAACGCAATTTCGGTTTCATCGAATTTCCTCCATCGATACGAAGCGTGAAACGACTACCTAATCAAAAGCAATTGTTCTGCGGGTCTGCAGCGCGCTTGGATTCGTTTATGCCGGCCTCCCGTACTAACAGCAATCAGCTCATCCAAAGCGCTCAAGGCCCGGATCAGAACCGAAACTGAAAACCCTCAAGGAACACAAAGTAATTGCGGGGCAGAATGCCCTGGACGCTTGGGTCCTTGAGTTGATTGAAGTTAAAGTCCGATTTCACAAGAACCCAGTAATTGAGATACCAGTTGAAACCCACAGTGAGTTGATCGGTGTGGTCGCTCCACGTCGGGACGATTCCCGGCGTAATCGGGCAGGCCGGGATGGTGGTGGCATCGCAAGTTGCGCCTCCCGCTCTTCCCTCCAGCCAGGCATAGCGGGCCTTCACCGCCCACGCACCCCAACCCGGGGCCCCCGATTCTCCAGGAGAATTGGGGCCAATTACCGGGTGCTTTACGCGCGGAATGGCGTTCTCCGGTTCGCGCTCGCCGGTCAGCAAATACGTTGCCGAAACGTACGCGCCGTTGCCGACAACCCCGGGAATCGTGTTGAATCCGACGCCCCCGGGTGTTAATGAGCCGATATTGGTGCGCTTCTGCAAGAGATGGGCATATTCTCCGCGAATGCCCAAGGGTCCTCTCAACCACGAGAAGAACCCGTTATAGCGCTCGACTCCCCCATTGATCTTGAACTGCGGAAAGAAAGAGTACGTGCCGTCGTTCATGAGGCCGCTGAAGCTCAGTTCGTTCGCCAAGCCCTTGGATCGGCTATGCTCGACCGAACCGCCGAAAGATAGCCCCTTCGGCCCATTGCTGCTGGAATTTTTCCAGGGGGTAAACCGCACCCTACCGACAATTTCGGGCTCATTCGTAGTTCCCGATGCCAGGAGTCCCTGTCCATTGAAAAGGCCAGCCCAGTACTCCGCGCGACCGTGACCCAAATCACCGTGCACATCGATTCCGGGAGCGCGGAAAGCTCCCCCGGCATCCGGGTAGAGCACGGAAATGATGGAGCGGTTATAAAACTCAACCGAGGTGTCCGCCGTTCCGACTTCCATTGAAAAAGGCACCTTGTACTGCCCAGCCATGATCTTGAAGGCGCTCCAGGGCTTAAAATCCATGTAAGCGTCCCGGATGGTAAGGGTGGAGGCCGTCTCGAACAGGAATGCATAGTCGAGTTGCTTGCCGTAGTTGCCTTGCATGCCGAAGCGGGCACGTGTGATGGAAAAGGTGTCCGGAGGCGCACCGTCGCCCTTGTAGAAAGTGTATTGTCCATTCAAGTACCCGACGGGCATGAGCATGAAGTTGCCATCGGAACTCCTCAGGAAAAAGTGCTCGCCGTTCCAACCGGCGGTTACCGGGGGAGCATCGCTAGCCTTCTGCTGAACGGCGTTAATCTCTTTTTCCAGAGCGTAGACGTCCGCCACAGTGGCGGCGGGAACTGGCGAGATGTCAGCATCGGAGGCCGTGACAGCGTTGGTCAGCACGACGTGTGCAGCACCGCCCTGGGTCTGTGCGCTCGTCTGGATGAGCCGTTGAATTTGCGCCTTCAGTTCCACGACCTCGCGGCGCAACTCGTCGACCTCTTCCTTGGTGGCGCTTACCGAGGTTGACCCGGCAGTCTTGCTCGCGGCTTCCGTGCCTTGAGCGTGGGCGAGCGAACCGGGTGACATAAAAACTACCAGAAGCACGAAAACCGTTGTTAGCGAGCGCATGTGTTTCCTCTCCCGGGATAATTTGCAAAACGGCCTGTCCTCAAGGCATGGAACGCGCGCGACGCGCGCTGCCCTGTTCGTACGGGCCACGAACCGAAAGACTTACAGAGCTGCAAATGAGTTCCTGTCCTGTATGAAAAACGGACCAGTTAGGAACGCGCTGGTTTATCACATCGCAGTGCAGCGTGTCAAGGAAAAGTTTCGGAATTATGCCTTTGACAAACCCAAATAAGGCGCATAACCTGTCTCGACTGAGGCGAAGATCGGTCGAAAAGGGGTGTGCGAATGGGAGATTTGGTTCTTGGTTGGGCCGTTATTGTTCTGCCTACATTGTTTGCAGTGGGGATCGAAGTGGTTAGCAAAGAAATCAGGGATGACAAAAGATGGCGGTGGGGCGTCATAGTATTCGGCGTCATACTGAGCGGGTTGACTTTTTGGCAGCAATCACGTGCGCTGAAGAATGCACATCGTGATCAAGAGGATGCTATTGAGAGAACCGCGCAAAAGGTTACCAAGGAACTTGCGCCGGAAGTTGCTGCGGAAACCTCAGCCCATGTGACTAGGGTATTGAATCGGGAATACGGGTCAGTGATTAGTGACCTTTATAAGCAACTTGGGGAACTAGGCGGAAAGATACAGGGTCAGTCGGGGCTTCGAGAGAAGGAGTTGGCGCTTAGCTACCTTGTATCCGCCGACATCATTTACGCTGGAGATCAGCTCCAAATTTGGAATCGCGGCAAAACGAACATTTACTTGTGGGGGGATAAATACGACGACGATCCGCGTGATATTGAAAGGCCTAATGTGATTGCTCCGACAGACTGCTATTATCTGTTAACGAACAAACTCAATCCACACATTCTTGCCCAACTTGGGCAGAACGGTGAAGCAAAAGTTCCTCTTGAACTCTATCTGACAGCGGCCGACGGGAAAAAGTACATAATGCACAGTACGTTATGGGAGATCGTAAAAGACGGCAAGATAACAATTCACACGCAGACCCACGGCTACGAAGAAACAGATTGGTCTAAGCTGCATTAGAAAGTCATTGATTCAACCATGCTTCTTAGACTTTGATTTCGCTTGTTTTTCCGGCGGCTTAACCTTCAAAACGTTCCTTATCACTTCCTTGAATGGGAGTGGGATGTGCGGGATCGGCTTCGAGTTCGTTATCTTCTCAGTCATGTTCTTGTCCTCAGAACTTCGCATTAAGATAATTTAGCATTTGAAAAGTATCAACGCACGGCACATTGAAGTCCTTGCAGATCGTCGGAATCCGCACCTTTTTCGTTCTGCTGGTAGATTCCTGTGTAACGACCGTCCCTCCGACATGCAGAGCACATGCGATCACCCAAGGATCGGCTCCCATGAGAAACTCTTCAGACTTTGGTCGCGAGTGGTTTGTGGCCACATGATCGGCGATTTTCTTATATTGCGCCTGTACATGGCCGTCAGTGGCTACGCATAGCCCTTTCGTCTTTCTCGCTTTTATCCAAACAGCTAGACGATCTTTATAGACGATCAATTCATCATAGACAAAACTTGGGGAGCAGATCGTCCCATCTTCGATTTGCTGGCTAAGAAAGGACCAGAACTTCGGCACTCGCTCAAACGTGTAGTAGCGATTTTTCGCTTCCACAAACACGTTCGTGTCTAGCCAGAACGGGGTTTTCACGAGTGGTTAATCAAGTCGCTTTCTCAGAAGTTCCGGCACTCTCGCGTCGCTAACTCCCAACAGTTTCGCAGCATCCCGATACATGAGTCTGTTCTGGCGCACTGCATTAAGAACTCCAACCGTTAGCCGATGGCTGTTTCGGCTCACAAGCATTCGATTGGCGTCGCCTCCAGGTTTGCGTGCAGGGATAGGTCTACTCTTTTCTCGTTTCACGAGCCGAAAGAAATCGGATTCATTGATCGCGCCAAGTTCAAAAGCGCGCCTGATAACTACAAGAGTGCTCACCAAGAACGTGCGGGCAAGCTTTGCGGGGAAGGCATCAACGTCAATGATGCTACCCCATGCAGCCGTAAAGTCATTGGCGGGAACCAAGACTTCAGCGGCTACTTTATTGCAAAATTCCTCGAAGCGGTGCGCTCGGAGTTCAGCGGGATCAGGATTGGAGATGCCACTTTGATTTATCCAGATATGAGCTAGTTCGTGAATTAGCGTGAAAATCTGCGCAGAAATGGCATCCCTTGCATTGATGAAAACGACGGGCGCAACTGCATCCGCGAGTGCAAAGCCCCGAAATTCGGCGACATCTAGCGGTCGAGTAGTATCGCTTCCAACGATGCCACATCTCATCACCAATATGCCTGCGTCTTGTGCATTGCGAGACAGCAGTGTCAGGTAGGCTCGCCAGTCACGGCAGTTACGCCTCAAGGATGGATCATCTAAGGAAAGTTGTTTCGTAATGCTCTGCACTACCTGATCTACTTTTGCAGAGGCGCGAAAGTGGCCGACAAAGGGAAGCTTCTTGACACTATCTTGCTCGGAGTATTCCCGGTACCAATCTTGCTTGAGTAGCACCTGATTGAGCACATCAATAAAATCAGGACTCAGCACGGATGGCCCTTTATCGCTGACAGTCCGAAAATCAGGTATTGGAGCCTCGTCGGACGGTCGCTTAGAAAGGAATAGATAGCCAAAAGGAACGCGAAGGAAATGGGCTAATTCTTGCGCCTTACCGAACGGTGGATAGGATTCTTCGTACTCCCATTGCCTGACAACGTCCAGAGAAACACGAAGATGCTGCGCGAGGTCAGCATAGGTAAGTCCACGGCGTTCTCGCGCCCAGCGAAGCAGATCGCCGGTAATAAACGCCTCGTTTACCATTGTGAGTTCGGCATTGATGTGGCCGTAATTTCCGCTGGACATACCTCCCCCTAGCCGCGCTAAAATGAAAAAGCGCAGCTAGGGCGAGATATGCCCGGAGCGTAAAGTTTGAAGAATCACCCTCGTTCTTCTTGGCGGGAGTCCCGAGAGCGATTCGCGTACTGATCTTGGTCACGTCGGCGGGGGAATTTGGCACCCGCCGGAAGCTAATTAACGGTCGCCGAGTCCCGCAACATCAACCGCTTTCCACTACTGCTCTTCAGTGCCATCAAGGTACGGTCTCCGTCTTTCTCTTTGCGAGAGTTATAACGAAAGTCGAATTCGCTCAAGTAGCGGTGTAGGTGCTGCTTGCCAACGTGATGGTACACCCCATTGATCCCGCGCTTCAATGTCGCAAAGTATCCTTCAATCGCGTTCGTGGTGATGCACATGCCATCCTCGTACCGGACATACTCTTTCGCCCTATGGTTCACCTGATCGTGCTTGCGGCCCGCTAATGCGCCAGCGAGTAC
The DNA here is from genome assembly GCA_049512675.1 of Terriglobales bacterium. Taxonomy (GTDB): domain Bacteria; phylum Acidobacteriota; class Terriglobia; order Terriglobales; family Acidobacteriaceae; genus Acidiflorens. The sequence goes on from JBEKWX010000087.1 coordinate 8,913, forward strand.
AGTCCCAGAGTCCGTCATGATGTGAGCATCCTCTGCGACCATCTGTTCAACCATCGGCTTTAAGTTTTCCGCAGTCACCCGTTCAATATGCCGGGATTGCACCCGACCGCCGCGCTGAAGGACAGAAACGACCGGAGCCTTATCCGCGAACGGCGCAAGACGATCTTTGACCCTCTCGCCGGGTTTCACTGCCAGCGGTTGCCGCTGACGCCGCTTCCCCCCGATATATGCTTCGTCGATTTCAATTACACCTTGCAGCTTCGACGACAATGGTTCCTGACTCATCGTGTAGCGAATCCGATGCGCCATGAACCATGCGCTCCTGTACGTGACTTTGAGCATTCTGTGAAGCTGGTGGGCGCTCATGCCCTTCTTGCTAGCACAGAGCAAGTGGTAGGCAAGCAGCCATTTGCTCAGGGGGATATGGCTGTCCTCGAAGATCGTGCCCACGGTGACGGTGAACTGCTCACGGCAGCCGCCGCACTTCCAAACGCCTTTGCGCACGTGTTTGTCTTTCTTGGAAGGCTGTGGCTCAAGGCGATAGGCATTGTTCACTTCGCCGCACTTCGGGCAAACCGGGCCATCCGGCCAGCGTAGTTTCTCTAGGAATTCCCGCGCTTTGTCCTCATCGCTAAAGTGTTGAGCCAGAGTGACTAGATTCAGTTCGTTTTCCATGCTTAAATACTAACTTTTTTGCATGGGTTTGTCAAGTGTATAATTCCGAAAAGTTTCGCGGGCCGCCGGTGGAGGGTTAGTCTGGCGATAACTCCGCGCACAAACGAAGTTAGTGAGGAGTAAACACCGGCGGACTGAAAAGCCAGATTGCCGGACATGGCGGGGTGTCAAGTACAAGGGAACGCATGCACCCCTGATCTCGTTAGAGTTGTTCAAGCGCGTGCAGGAGGCATTTGCTGGCCGCCACAAGTCGAAATACCGCAAGCACCAGTTTGCGTTTGCTGGTCTGCTGCGCTGCGTCTACGATGGCTGCACCGTGACAACCGAGCTTCAAAAGAAACGGTACGTCTATTACCGTTGCTCGCAGGGTCGCGGCAAGTCCTCTCTGCCGTATATGCGCGAGCAGGATGCGTCGGATCGCCTGGGCGATCTGCTCGAGAACATTTACGTGCGAGGACAAGTCGGGCTCAGGGCCTCTCATTCGGCGACTGTTGTGCTCCAAATTGTGCTCCTGAGCTACCGGCTAGATGGATCGAATTTCCCGACGGTTGAACTGCGGATAGCCTATATCACCCACCGCAAAGGAATGCCGGCGCGGGTCAGGACTTGCGGCGGGACTCCATGGCCATGGCTACGAGGGCGCCGACAAGGGTCGCGGGAAAGAGCTGGCCGACGATGGCTTCAACGATGGTGAGCGAGCGAGCGAACGGATGCACCGGTGTAATACTGCTGCCGACTGTGGTAAGCGTGCCGAAACTGAAATATGTAAGTTTCGACGTGAGTTGATCCAGATCCGCCGGCGCGGTAACAAAGTCGAAGGCGCCGGGGATAAGTTGCTCAATCAACTGAAAGGCGGAAGCCCACGCCAGGCCTAGAAGAACATACGCGCATACCCCTCCCTGGATGCGGCTCCAGTTCACGGGGCCCGCACGAAACATGACGAGCAAAACTATGCGGACGTAGAGAAGCAGTGTGACGGTGACGAGAACGCTCCCCAACTCATGAAGAAAGAGCGTCGGATGGAGACGACCAGCCGCCAAGACCGCCCCACAAAACACGACGATGACGATCACGATAACTTTAGCCAGCCGGCTCTGCTCTGTGCTCAGAGTGCCGAGAACCATCAACGTGGCCGTAACCAGCTCGAAAAAAAGTCGGCCGGGAAGGCCTGCCTCGCGCAGGGGTGTTATTACCAGGAGGAGAACAGCCAGGGAGATGGTTATCAGAGTGAGCCCGAGGTCGCCAGACCAGAATTCGCTCTTCTGCATGTC
>JBEKWX010000088.1:0-10796 GCA_049512675.1 Terriglobales bacterium
GTATGTCGCCAAGGTGCCAAGCCTCGCTGCACTGGGCACGCGGTTCATTCTGCAAGGAGGTACGCAGAACAATCTCGCCGCGGTTAAGGCGCAGGTGGATTTCCTGCGCGCCAGCTTCCGCTTCACGGGGAAAGAACCGGAGATTATTGTCCACCAGCACTGCGGCGAATCGGGAGCGATTGGCGCCGGCATCGAAGCCATCCGCCTGTGGCGCAATGGACACTCCACAACCTTCATTGGCCTGGACGCAGTCCGCAAGATCAGCTACCGCACTACGCATAGTGAAGACACGCGTTGCCACTTTTGCAAGAATGCCTGCCTGCGAACTTTCCTCGATGTGCAAACCGGAAACGTGCAGAGCGGACTCGCGGAAGGCTGGGCGCCACCGTCTTTGCGCACACCTTTCCAGACCAAGGTTGCGCTGCAGCCGGGTGAGCAGCGCATGATTATCGCCACCTGTGAAAAAGGTGCGGTGGAAGATGTCGAAACCATGCGCGGCATCAAAGCCAATCTCGACGCAACCAAGGCCGCGAACCCAAACCTGGTGGAGATTGTCGCACGCGAAGTATGGCGCTCGCGCAACCCGGAAAGCGTCGCTGATCCGATCCCCGCCCGTGCCTGGACGGCCGCCGCCCGCCGGCGCCTGGCGCTGATGAAACAGCGCGGGCAGCTGCGCATCGGCATTCCTCGCGTCCTGAACATGTATGCCTACGCGCCGCTGTTCAGGTCGTATCTGGAAAGCCTGGGCGTGCCAGCAGAAAACATCGTGTACTCGGATTTCACCAGCGGGGAGATGTACCGCGCGGGATCGAGTCGTGGCTCGATCGACCCTTGCTATCCCTCAAAGATCACCATCGCGCACGTCCACAACCTTATTTTCAACAAGCACGTGCACAAACCACTACAGGTGATTTTCTTCCCCATGTTCGACGTGCTGTCCTCTCCGCTCGTGAACACCAAGGGGCACAATGCCTGTCCCACAGTTTCGGTGACACCGGAGACGGTGGAAGCGGCTTACACAAAGGAAACCGACCTCTTTACCGAACACGGCATTCGCTACGTGCACCCGCTGGTGAATCTTACAGACCACAAGCTCTTTGCGCGGCAGATGTTCGAAGCGTGGGCGCCCATTCTTGGCCTCTCGGAGGAGGAGAATGTGCGCGCCATCGAGATCGGCTACCGCGATTTGGGAAAGTTTGAATCCAGCATTCGCCGGCGGGCTCGCAAAGTTCTCGACCAACTGGAATCGGAACAGAAGTTAGGCATCGTAATGCTGGGACGCCCGTACCACCACGATCCCGGCATCAACCACGAGATTTTGGAGCAGTTCCAGAAGCTGGGTTACTCGATCTTCTCGCAGAGTACTTTGCCGCTGGATGAGGACCTGCTGGAGCGCCTGTTCGGCGAGGAAGTACGCGCCGGTGTAATCAGCCACCCGCTTGACATCTCCGACGTGTGGAAAACCGCCAACTCGGCCAGTTCCAACCACAAGATCTGGGCCGCCAAGTTCACTGCCCGCCACCCCAACCTGGTGGCGGTGGAGATTTCCAGCTTCAAGTGTGGCCACGACGCACCCATTTACAGCGTGATCGAGCAGATCGTGGAGCGCTCGGGCACGCCTTATTTCTCGTTTAAAGATCTCGACGAGAACCGGCCGGCCAATACCATTAAGCTGCGCATCGAAACCATTGATTATTTTTTGAAGCGTTACCGGGAAGACCGGTTACGACGCAAGGAAAAGGAAGCGGATATCCAACGGCAGCTTGCAGATTACGAGCACGGGCTGCGGGAGCGCGGGATCGAGTCGGATTCGTTCGCGTGTCTTCGGAGCCCGTGGTGAAAGTCGAGTCCGGAACGTCTACGAGCGACACCTTTAATGAAAGTCTGGTGCTGCCCCGTGCCCTCTGTGGTTAAATGATCCTATGCCCTCCGATCTGAGAATCCGCGTCCTTGTCGCGAAGCCGGGCCTCGACGGGCACGACCGCGGCGCCAAGGTTATCGCCCGCGCCCTCCGCGATGCCGGCATGGAGGTCATCTACACGGGGCTGCGCCAGACGCCAGAGATGGTCGTTAATGCCTCGCTCCAGGAAGACGTGCAGGTCATCGGACTCTCGATTCTCTCGGGGGCGCACAACGCGATCGTTCCGCGCGTGATGGACCTGCTGAAGCAAAATAAAATGGACGACGTGCTGGTGCTGGTTGGCGGCATCATTCCCGATCAGGATATCGAAGGCCTCAAGAAGATCGGCGTGGCCGGCATCTTCCAGCCCGGCACTCCCATGGACGACATCGTGAAGTTCATCCGCGAGCACGTGACGCCGCATGGCGTGCCGGCCGTTTAGTTTTGGGTAGGGACAGCCGAGGGCGGCCGTCCCTACGCGAGCCTCGCGTAAGATGGTTTCGTGTCTTCTCTCTTCCTCCGAATAGAGTTCGACGGTCCGGTGCGCATCCTCCGTCTCGCTTCGCCCGACGGCACCAACCGCCTTACCCGCGCCTGCGTGCTCGCACTGACCGTCGCCGTTGCCGATCTGAAAGACGAACTGAAAAAGCAACTCCGCCCGCTGATCGTCGCGGGCAATCGCCAATTTTTCTCGGTCGGCGCCGACCTTAACGAAATCGCCGCACTGACCGGCCCCGAAGCCTACCAGTTCTCCGCCATGGGGCAAGCACTCATGAACGCACTCGCCAGCTATCCCGTCCCCGTCATCGCCGCCGTCGAAGGCCACTGCATGGGCGGGGGTCTTGATCTCGCGCTCGCCTGTCATCGCCGGATCGCCGCACCCCACGCCATCTTCGGGCATCGCGGCGCGGCTCTCGGCCTTATGACCGGATGGGGAGGTACGCAACGCCTGCCGCGCCTGATCGGGAAGAGCAGAGCGCTGGAACTTTTCGTCGCCGCGGAGAAAGTCTCCGCTGCCAGGGCCCTTGAAATCGGATTGGTGGATGCCATCGCCGACGATCCGGTCGCCGAGGCGATGAGTCAGCTGGCGGCCCGATCTGGCTAGACCGGATTCCGAGAAGGTGTCCGGTTGTGGCCGCCCGTGGAGACGAGGCTTGCCGCGTCTCCTGCGTGCACGTGGGCACGCTGCTTCCGAGTGTGGCAACCGTGAAACCGCACTTATAAGACCAGCGACCAACTCAGAAAGGCCCACATCCACGCCAGGTTTAAGATGCCGAGTGCCGTAACATAAAATCCGAGCTCCTTCCCATTCCAACGCTCGGCGTAAGCTCCCCAAACCAGAAACACGGGATACAGCATGAGCACATATCGTACTGCCCCCAGCAGCGGACGCCCCGTGTACATCAGCATCTGCACAATTACCGCCAGCGCGAAGGCTCTGTCCTCAATCCGCAAGTTGGTCTGCACTTGGCGCCGCAGACTGATCGCGGCAATCACGATCACCAGGCCCAGCTTGATCGCCAGGAGAGCATCGTGCTCGGTCACGATTAACCGCAGAGCCTCCCACAAACCCCTCCACGGCGGAACCATCGCCATGCCTTGATAGAGCCGGTAAGCCTCCACCACAGAAATTCGCCCCGACCATCGCAGCCAACCCCAATAGCTCAGCAATCCGAGAGGCGTTAGCGCCACCGCCAGCGACCGGGCCTGCCGGCTGCGCAGCGCCATTACCGCGAGTGGAATGAAAACCAGAACACCCGAAGGCCGCGCCGATCCCGCAAGCAGCCCGCAAGTGGCCGCCGCTTCCCATCGCGCTTCACGCCCAGATCCCCGCGCAGATCCCCTCGCAAAGACGATCGCCCACACCACCAGCGCCAGAGTCAAGGATTCGGCGTAGCCCGCGAACAGCACGAAACTGGTCGGCCACACGCAGACCAGCAGCAGCATGCGGAGTCTTCCCACCTCCGACAATTCGCCTCCCGCCAGGCGGAGCAGCCCCCAGAAAAAAAAGAATGCCGCCACGGTCGAGACCAGAAGCGCCGCTGCCATCGCTGGTATCAACCCGCTCACGAGCCGAATCGCCGCCGGATACAACGGGTAATAAATCACCGACATGGGCCGGTCGTAACCGTGCTCCGCGATATGCAGGAACCAGAGCGTATCGAAGCGCTCCCAAATTCCAAGCAATGCGTAATGAAGACCGTGCGGGGCCGGCAAATTCTCGGTGAGTGCATTGCTGTGAATCAGCGCCGGATCCGGATGCAGAAACGGCATGAATGCCGCTGCCAGCGCCGTATAAAACACGCGCAACGCCGCCGTTACCACCACCGCGATCTGCCAGTCTGGCCGGAATGCGAGCTTCCGCAGCATTTTTAGATTGTAGCGCCCGTCAGTTGCCGCGCCCGGCATTCAAAATAGCCGCGTTCCTAATCGCCGCGCTCCCCTCCGCCCCGCTGGTATAGTAAGTTGTTTCCTTAGTTGTTGCGAAAGTTGTTTCGAAGTCTGCCCTCATGCGCGAACGTATCGATTCCACCGCTCTCACGATTAAGAATGTTCTCCCCACCAAGGTTGACCCCAGCTCTCTCCGCTTCGAATCCAACATGCGCGCGCTCGCCGACCTGGTCGCCCAAGTCCGCAACGAAGAGGAAAAAATCCGCGAAGGCGGAGGCGCTAAAGCCATCGAAAGCCAGCATGCCAAGTCGCGCCTCACCGCCCGCGAGCGCATCGCCCTGCTCGCCGATCCGGGCTCTTTCTTCGAACTCGGCCTGTATGCCGCGCACAAAATGTACGAAGAATGGGGAGGCGCCCCCGCCGCCGGCGTCATCACCGGACTCGCCCGCATCTGCTCCCGCATGGTCATGCTTATCGTGAACGACGCCACCGTCAAAGCCGGCGCCTTCTTTCCCATGACCGCGAAGAAAGTTATCCGCGCGCAAAACATTGCCATCGAAAATCGCATCCCGACGATCTACCTCGTCGACTCCGCCGGAGTCTTCCTCCCGCTGCAGGAAGACGTCTTTCCCGACGCCGACGATTTTGGCCGCATCTTCCGCAACAACGCCGTCATGTCGGCTATGGGCATCCCGCAGATCGCGGCGATCATGGGCATGTGCGTCGCCGGCGGCGGATATCTTCCTGTGATGTGCGACCACGTCCTCATGACCGACGGCAGCGGCTTGTTCCTCGCAGGGCCAGCACTGGTGCAAGCCGCCATCGGCCAGAAAGTTTCCGCCGAAGAATTAGGCGGCGCCGCCATGCACTCCGCCATCAGCGGTACCGTCGATTTCCGCGAACCCAACGATGAGGCCTGCCTCGCTCGCATCCGCTCGCTGATTGAAAAGTGGGGATACCGCCGCCAGTCGCTCTGGGATCGCAAACAGCCCGTGGACCCGGCGATGTCGGCGGAAGAAATCTACGGCGCCTACGATGCCTCGCCCGCGCGCCCCTACGATATGAAAGAAATTCTCGCGCGCATCTTGGATGAAAGCCGTTTCGACGAGTACAAGCCCGAGTACGGTAAGACGCTGATCTGCGGCTACGCCCGCATTGGAGGCTTCGCCGTAGGCATTGTCGCTAACCAGAAACTCCACGCGCACCAGACCGACCACGAAGGCCACAAGCGCATCGAGTTCGGCGGCGTCATTTACACCGAGTCCGCGGAAAAAGCCGCCCGCTTCATCATGGACTGCAACCAGGACCTGATCCCGCTCGTCTTTTTCCACGACGTCAACGGCTTCATGGTGGGACGCGACGCCGAGTGGAGCGGCATCATCAAGGCGGGAGCAAAAATGGTGAACGCGGTGTCGAACTCCGTCGTGCCCAAGATTGCCGTGATCGTCGGCGGTTCTTTTGGCGCCGGACACTATGCCATGTGCGGCAAAGCCTTCGATCCACGCTTCGTTTTCGCCTGGCCCACCGCGAAATACGCGGTCATGAGCGGAGACGCCGCCGCCGGAACGCTGGTCGAAATCAAAGTGAAGCAACTGGAGCGCAGCGGCAAAAAGCTGAGCGAAGAAGAAAGAAAAGAGCTTTTTGATTCAACGAAGCAAACGTACGAAGAGCAGACCGATCCTCGCTACGGCGCGGCTCGTCTTTGGATCGATAAGATTATCGACCCGATGGAAACACGCCAGGCCATCACGCAGGCGTTAGAGGCGGCGTCGCTGAATCCGGACGTGCCCGAGTTTAAGGTGGGAGTGCTGCAAACGTAGAATCGGGTGATCGGGCCATCGGATCATCGGGTGATCTGAAAAGCTGCGATGGCTCGATGGCCCGATTTTCCAGGTGCTGCATGAGCGAATCCGTCAAGTTGATCGAATGTCCACGCGATGCCTGGCAAGGCCTCAAAGGCCAGATTCCTGCCGATCTCAAGACCAACTATCTCCAGGCGCTGATCTCCGCCGGCTTCAAACACATCGACGCCGTCAGCTTCGTCTCGCCCAACGCCGTGCCCCAGATGTCGGACTCCGAAGAGGTTCTGAAAGAACTCGATCCGCCCGACGATGTGGAAATCATCGGCATCGTGGTCAACGAAAAAGGCGCCCAGCGAGCGATCGCGACCGAGGCCGTGCGTACCCTGGGTTTTCCGTATTCCATCTCGCCCACATTTCTGCAGAACAATCAGCGGCAGACTCTGGAAGACGCTATCGAGGAATTGGAGAAGATCGAGAAGAAGGCCGACGAGGCCGGACTCGAAACCGTTGTTTACATCTCGATGGCCTTCGGCAATCCCTACGGCGATGACTGGAACGTAGATGAAGTCGTCGAAGCCGTCGGCTTGCTCGAGTTGCAGGAGATTCGCATGATCTCCCTCGCCGATACCGTAGGCGTGGCGCCGCCCGAGAAAATTAAGGAAGTCGTCTCCGCCGTGATGGCCGAATATGGTTATCTCGAAATAGGAGTCCACTTGCACAGTCGCCCCGACCAGGCCGCCGCGAAAATCATCGCGGCCTATGAAGCAGGCTGTCGCCGCTTCGATTCCGCCATCGGCGGCCTCGGCGGATGTCCGTTCGCGCAGGATGACTTGGTCGGGAATATTCCAACCGAGATGGTAATCGAAACCCTGCGCCCTCGCGGCGCGCAAGTGCCACCGCTCAGGTCGTTGGACGCGTTGTTGAGGGCGACGGCTGGGATCGGCGCGAGGTACGCGAAATCGACGGCCGCAGATTGAGAGAGGTGAGAACTACTATGAGTTACAAGACGCTCCAACTCGACTTCGACTCTGGCGTCGCCACCGTTACCCTCAACCGCCCGGAAAAGCGCAACGCCGTCAGCTACGAACTTATTGACGATCTGATCCGCGCTCTGGAGGAAGTGAGCAATTCCTCCGCCGGCATCCTGATCTTGACCGGAGCGGGGAAGGCCTTCTGCTCCGGCCTGGATCTCGACAACCTGAAAGCCCTGATCGGCCGCACGCCCGAGCAAAATCTCGAAGACTCGCGAACCATGGTCAGCCTGTTCCGTTCGCTCTATGAATTTCCCAAACCGACGATTGCCGCGGTCAACGGCGCGGCCATCGCCGGCGGCACCGGTCTCGCCCTGCTCTGCGATTTCACGCTCGCCGTACCGGAAGCCAAGTTTGGCTACACCGAGGTCCGGATCGGATTCGTGCCCGCCATCGTCGCAACTTTTCTGCTGCGCCAGGTCGGCGAAAAAATCGCTCGCGATTTGCTGCTTACCGGCCGTATCTTTGACGCGGCGGAAGCCCTGAAGATGGGCCTGATCAATGAAATCGTTCCGCCGGAAAAGTTGCTTGACCGTGCCCGCGAACTCGCCGCGCAGTTGGCGGAGAGCAGTCCGCAATCGCTTTTTCGTACCAAGCGCCTGCTTACCGATCACGCGCGCGCCGAACTCGATGCGCAAATTGAAGCGGCCATCCGCGAAAATGCCGGCATCCGCGAAAGCGCCGATTTCCGCGAAGGAATCACATCGTTCCTCGAAAAGCGCAAGCCAAAGTGGACGGGCCGATGAGCCAACTCCATACATCGATGCCTGTCAATGTAAAACGGGCGGCGACCGTGAATGAAAGTCGCATCCGCGTGCGCTATGCCGAAACCGACCAGATGGGCGTCGTTTATCACGCCAATCATTTCATCTGGTTTGAGGTGGGACGTGTGGAACTCCTCCGCCAATTCGGCTTCAACTATAAGAATATGGAGCGCGAAGACGGCTGCTTCATCGCCGTTGTCGATGCCCACTGCCGCTACATGGCTCCCGTGCACTATGATGACGAGGTGATCGTGCGCACGTACCTGAAACATGTGCGGGAGAAAATTATCCGCTTCGGATACGAACTGCGAAGGGCGGAAACAGGCGAGTTGCTGGCCGAAGGCGAGACCACACACATCGTCGCCGATGCAAGCATGAGACCTCGCGCGCTACCGGAGAAATATATGAAGGTGTTCCGCGCCGCGGTGGGAGATAGAAAAGTGGGGAGATAGGAAGGAAAAGGTCCGATGCAAGAGTTCCTCTACAGGCTGCAACTCGTGCGCGGAGATATGCTTCGCACCGGCCCGACCGACTCGGAACAGGCCGTAGTGGCCGAACACTTCGCATATCTCCAGGACCTCCACGCGCAGGGAGTCATAATCTTGGTGGGCCGCACCCTGAATACCGACGAAAATGCGATGGGGCTTACGGTCTTCCGCGCCGAATCCGAAGACGCTGCCCGCCAGATCATGAACGGCGATCCGGCCATAAAGAAGGGCGTGATGACGGCAACGTTATATCCGTTCAAAGTGGTCTTGCAAGGCAAGTGAAAAACTCGAAACCAGAATCCGAAAACCAGGAACCAGACACTACACTTGAAAGCCCTGCACATCAACGGAAACGATCTCACGCTTGAAGCCGTGCGCGAAGTGGCGGACAGCGGCGCCCGCCGACCCGTCCTCCTCGATCCCGACGCGCGCGAGGCCGTCAACCGCGCCCGCGCCGTCGTCGACGCGCTCGTCGCCAATAAAAAAATTTCTTATGCGATCACGACTGGGGTCGGCAAGCTGAGCGACGTGCACATCGTTGGCGATCAGGTCCGCGAGCTGCAGGTCAACCTCGTGCGCTCGCACGCCGTCGGCGTTGGCGAACCTCTTTCGATTTCCGACACACGCGCCATGATGCTGCTGCGCGCCAACTCGCTCGCGAAGGGCAACTCGGGCGTGCGCGCCATCACCATCGACACCATTTGCGAGATGCTCAATCGCGGTGTGACGCCGAGGGTGCCATCGCAGGGCAGCGTAGGAGCGAGCGGAGATCTTGCGCCGCTGGCGCACCTGGCCCTGGCATTGATCGGTGAAGGCGAATGTGTTGACGAAAAAGGCGCGCGCATCGCCAGTGCAGAAGCGTTGAAGCGCGCACAAATCAAACCGTTGGTGCTCGAAGCGAAAGAAGCGGTCTCGCTCATCAATGGCACACAGGCCATGCTCGCCATCGGCGCCCTTATGCTGCTTGATGCGGAGACTCTGGTCGACACGGCCGACGTCATCGGCGCAATGGCGTGCGATGCCCTCAAGGGAACCAACGTCGCTTTCGACGAGCGCATTCAAAAGGCTCGGCCCCATCCCGGACAAATCAGGACCGCCGCGAACCTGCGCCGTCTGCTCGAACAGAGTGAGATCCGCGATTCGCATCGCGACTGCGGCCGCGTGCAGGATTCCTATTCGTTGCGTTGCATCCCGCAGGTGCATGGCGCGGTGCGTGACACGGTCGCCCATTGCCGTGCGGTATTTGAGACCGAGGCGAACTCGGCCGTCGATAACCCGCTGGTGTTCGTGAAAAATTCGAAGGCGATGGACGGCGAGGGCGAAGTGCTCTCCGGCGGAAACTTTCACGGCGAGCCGCTCGCGTTCGCGCTCGACTTTCTGGCGATTGCGTTGAGCGCTCTGGCCGGCATCAGCGAGCGGCGCCTGGAGCGCATGGTGAACCCCGCGCTCAGTGAAGGGCTGCCGCCATTTCTCGCGCCGGGTGCGGGAATGAACTCGGGCTTCATGATGGCGCAAGTGACCGCCGCCGCGCTGGTGAGTGAGAACAAAGTGCTGGCGCATCCCGCGTCGGTCGATTCGATTACGACGTCAGGGAATAAAGAAGACTACGTCTCCATGGGCATGATCGCGGCCAACAAGCTGAAGAAGGTGGTGGAGAACACGCGCACCACGCTGGCCATCGAGGCCATGGCGGCGGCACAGGCGATTGATTTCCTCGTGCCGCTAAAGACTTCCAAGCCATTGCAGCAGGCACACGCGGCGATCCGCGCGGTGTGCGCGACCATGGACAGGGACCGCGTGATGTACCAGGATTTCGCGCGCATCGCGGAGTTGATCGCCAGCGGGAAGGTGGCCGAAGCGCTGCGATAAGGAACGTTCTTTCATCCGACAAAGGTCGCCTAGGCGGACTTGGCCGCCGACCCATCCAACCCCAGTTCGCGGGCAATCGCTTTCATGGCTTCGATGCAGAAAGCGATGTGTTCTTCGAGATCCACGCCGAGATCGGCAGCGCCTTCGATGATGTCTTCGCGATGGACGCTGCGAGCGAAGGCTTTGTCCTTCATTTTCTTGCGGACGGACTTGGCTTCGACTTCGGTGAGCGATTTCCCCGGCTTGACGAGAGCGCAGGCGGTGATGAAGCCGGCGAGTTCATCGCAGGCGAAGAGGGTCTTTTCCATCGGCGAGACACGCGCAACGCCGCTGTACTGGGCGTGGGACATGATGGCACGGCGCACTTCTTCGGAATAGCCCCGCTCTTTCAGAATCTCGCAGCCTTTGTAGGGGTGGTCGTCGGCGGTGGGATATTTCTCGTAGTCGAAGTCATGGAGAAGGCCGACCAGGCCCCACAATTCTTCGTCGGCTCCGGCTTTGCGGGCGTAGGCGCGCATGCAGGCCTCAACTGCGAGGGCATGTTTTCGAAG
>JBEKWX010000089.1:0-10757 GCA_049512675.1 Terriglobales bacterium
CGCAGCGCAGCGAGCCAAACACATCCCCGGTCAGACACTGCGAGTGGATGCGCACCAGCGGCGCCCCGGAGTGCACCTCGCCCATCACCAGCGCCACGGCCTCTTCGGTCCTGGCGCCATCGCCCGATGCCGACGCCTTGGTCACAAACCCGTGAATCAGGAAGTGTCCCCAACGCGTCGGGAAGTCCGCGGACGCCACCTGTTTTACCTTTAAAGAACTCACCCCTAAATTATAGCCTTCGATTTCAGGTACACACCGTTTCGAGTTCCCAAGGTCCTGATAGTCGATGTTTTGAGTGTTCCACTACGCGCGCCGGACAAAGCTGCAAAATCACGTGCGCATAAGCGAAATCAAGCGACGGCTGTTAAAATCAAGAAAGTAAAATCGCCGCCAAATGGGGCTATAGCTCAGCTGGGAGAGCGCATCGTTCGCAACGATGAGGTCGTCGGTTCGATCCCGACTAGCTCCACCAATCACTTCAGGTAGCTCGTTTTTCCTTACACAACAAACTGAAGGCCACTGATGTAGCTCGCAGATTTGTTTCCGCGCTTGGCAGTCCATCGCACCTGCGTGAGCGTGGGAATCGAAACCGGGCTATCGAACACAGGCAAATCGCAGCACAGAAACGTGTCCGCTTGCAGGCGATACGAACTAAGGATGCAAACGCCGCCGTTGCTCAGATTTTGAATGTGACCATCAAATTCCTTTGGCGGGACACTCGCCGTCTGACCCGATAGCAAACTCCTTGCATGTACTTTAAGCGCCTGCGGGTAACGTTCATGCTGGCGTCGTTCTCGATCTGAGGGATAGGTCACGATTGCGCATTATGCCAGAAGGCGCGAATCCAGTAAACTCTTCAATCGAACTAAGCAAACGGCCGGGAAAAACTCCCGGCCGTTTCAGGAGGAAGTGCCGCAAGAGCACTATCCCGGATGATTTGGATTTGACCCGACTGAAGAGCCCTTATGAAGCTACTTCAGCCATCGTGCGGCCTCACCACCCTTGAAGTCGGAAGGCATTGCTTTCGACTAAAAGTCGTTATCTTCCAGTGTGCAGGAGCAAACGCCTTTGCCGCTACCTAACGCACCCTCTCCTTCGGTGCCTGTTACAAAACCACACTCTTCCGGTATGCCCGATTTCTCAGCCGATCCAAGGTTTGCATCGTTGGCATTGGTTTCAGTAAGCGAGTAAGTTCCGCCTGCTGCGGCAAGTGACTGTACGTGAGTGGCCGATACCCGTAGTCCAGCCGTCGACTTGACGGCGGTGGTGCCGTTCCAGCCCGTTGGAGTGGAATCAGCCATTATTTTGATGACTCCACGTGTGTTCACCTTCCCGGTTAGGGAGTTAGCCGTGAGGTTGCGGTCCACGGATTCCGAGAGCAGACCATCCTTTGATACGTAGCAGCCGCAGCACTCCTGCAGTTCCTGGCTGTCATCGAGTACGTAGATGTCAGCGTACAGGGCGCCGTCTGTGTTGCCATCGTTGACGATGCGCACGGTTGCATCCGGCGCAAGATAGGTGTTTGCGTTTGAATAGTAGGTGGTGAAAAACACGCTGTTGTCTTGAGCGAAGGCATTTCCCCCCAGCATCAGGGTAGTTGCCAGTAGCGGAAGCAACAACAATCCGAGCTTCTTCATTTTTGGATCCTCCTGGGTAAGGCTAATATGGGTTAGTAACTTCGGAAATTTCCCGTTTTTTCTCCAGGAAATCCCGCAACAGCACTCGCTCCCGGATGTTCGGATTTGAACCGGCCGAACAGTCCCCTTACGAAGCTGCTTCAGCCATCGTGCGGCCTCAACCGCCCTTCAAGTCGGAAGCCATTGCCTTCGACTAAAAGTCGTTATCTTCCAGTGTGCAGGAGCAAACTCCTTGGCCGCTGCCCAAACCGGCTTCGCCTTCGGTGCCTACTATCCAGCCGCACACTTCAGGTAGGAGCGCTTTTTCGACCGACCCGAGATTCGCTTCGTTGGCATTGGTTTCGGTTAGGGCGTAGGCACCTCCGCCCAGTGACTGTACGTGCGTCGCCGATACCCGTAGTCCGGGCGTCGACTTGACGGCGACGGCATTGTTATTGTCCCAACCGTAAGCATTGGCATCCGAAAAGATCTCGATGACGCCGCGTGTGTTCACCTTCCTGGTTAGGGAGTTAGCCGTGAGGTTGAAATCCACGGATTCCGAGAGCAGACCATCCTTCGACACGGCGCAGCCGCAGCACTCCTGTAGTTCTTGACTGTCATCGAACACGTAGATGTCCGCGAACAGGGTGCCGTCTGTGTTGCCGTCGTTGACGATGCGCACGGTCGAATCCGGCGCACCACTTGTATTCGCGTTGGAATAGTAGGTGGTGAAAAACACGCTGTTATCTTGAGCGAAGGCATTCCCCCCAAGCATCAGGGTCGTTGCAAGTAAAGGAAGCAACAACACTCCGAGCTTCTTCATTTTTGGGTCCTCCTGGGTAGCGCCTTGGTCTGGGAGGAGGTCAGGTCGTGGCGCCGAGTCAGTTTAAACCCTTCGGTTAGTTCTTTACAAGTACTGATTTGGACTTAACCCCCCTGGACTAATACTTATGGACTAGTTCTCCAAACTCCCAAATCCCGTTCTTTCTCCAGGAAATCCGTTAGCTTCTCGCTTGTCGCCCAAGGCATTGGACCGTTTGGACCGTAAACGGCTGCCCCGCCTTGCAGTAAGGCGGCAAAGTGAAATCCGCGCTGCCTCATACACGAGTCTCCCGCTATACGGCCCGGGTAGCTCTGGGTTACTATGCAAAATCAAACCGGCGCAGAGTATTCTCGCGGTCCCATGCCCCGGAAGGAGCAAGCTTCGATGAAAGACTCTGCATGTGTTTCCCTGACGATCTTCCTGTTGACCATGCTGATGACCATGACCGCTCTCGCCCAGGTACCATCCATCCCCGCGCCGCCCAACACCCCCAAGCGTCAGGTCACCGACCAATATCACGGCGTAACCGTAACCGACGACTACCGCTGGCTGGAGAACTGGAACGATCCCGAAGTCAAACAGTGGAGCGCCGCCCAGAACGTCCACGCTCGCGCTTACCTGGACAATCTGCCGGCCCGCGCCGCCATTAAACAACGTTTCCAGCAGCTTCTCAGCGCCGGCTCGGTCGCCTACTTCTCCCTCCAATTCCGGGGCGGAACTCTGTTCGCCATGAAAAGCCAGCCGCCCAAGCAGCAGCCCCTGCTCGTGGCTCTAGGTTCGGCGGCTGATCCCGCCGTCGAGAAAGTCGTCTTCGATCCCAACACGGCCAGCGCAAAAGGATCGCTCGCCTTAGATTTTTACGTCCCCTCCCTAGACGGCAAGCTCGTCGCCGTCGCGCTCTCCGAAAACGGCTCGGAAGACAGTGCAGCCCACGTCTTCGAAGTCGCCACCGGGAAGGAGCTTCCAGACCGCGTGCCCCGCGTCAACTTCGCAACTGCCGGAGGCAGCCTCGACTGGAAAGCCGATAGCTCCGGCTTTTATTACACCCGCTATCCACAAGGCAACGAACGGCCACCCGAAGACGCCGATTTCTATCAGCAGGTTTACTTTCACAAGCTCGGCGCCGACCCCCACCGGGATACCTACGTCATCGGCAAGGATTTCCCGCGTATCGCCGAAATTCATCTACGCACCAGCGACGACGGCCGCTGGCTGATCGCTACCGTGGCGAACGGCGACGGCAGCCAGTTTGCTCACTACCTCATGGACACAGCCGGGCGCTGGACCCAGATTACCCATTTCGACGACGAAGTCACCTCTGTCAAAGTGGCGCCCGATGACAGCCTCGACCTGCTCTCCTACAAGAACTCTCCGCGTGGCCAGATTTTGCGTCTGCCGCTTTCCCACATCGATCTTGCCAAAGCGGATCTGGCGCAGGCCCAGGTCATCGTTCCCCAAAGCCCGGGCGCTGGCCCCGACGAGAACGCTCGCGCCTCGATTGAGAGCTTCGTGCCGGCTCCCGGACGCCTCTACATAACCGACATCATCGGCGGTCCCTCCCGCGTGCGCGTCTTCGATCCTCAGGGCCACCCGCTGCCCGCTCCGTCACTGCCGCCGATCTCGGCGGTCGACGCTGTGGTGTCGATCGGCGACGGCAACGTGCTGTTCCACGCCGCCACCTATATCCAGCCGGCCGCCTGGTATCGTTTTGACGCCGCCAGCGGAAAATCCATCCGCACCGCTATCTCCCAGGTTTCCCCCTATAACTTCGACGACGCCGAAGTCGTGCGCGAATTCGCCGTTTCCAAAGACGGCACCCGCGTGCCGCTCAACATCATCCGCCGCAAGGGCACAAAGCTCGAAGGCAGCAATCCCACGCTGCTCTATGGTTACGGCGGCTACGGCGCCAGCCAGAAGCCGTTCTTCGCGGGAGCGAACACCCGCGTCTGGCTCGACCAGGGCGGCGTTTACGTGATCGCCAACCTTCGTGGCGGCGGCGAATATGGCCAGGAATGGCACAAGGCCGGCAACCTCACCCGCAAGCAGAACGTCTTCGACGATTTCATCGCCGGCGCTCAATACCTCATCGACCAGAAATACACCTCGCCCGCTCACCTCGCCATCCTCGGCGGCAGCAACGGCGGCCTACTGATGGGCGCGGCGTTCACCCAACGTCCCGACCTCTTTCGTGCGGTTGTCTCCCATGTCGGAATCTACGACATGCTGCGGGTTGAACTCGACCCGAACGGCGCATTCAATACGACGGAGTTTGGCACCGTGAAAAATAGTGACCAGTTCCAGGCGCTTTATGCCTACTCCCCCTATCACCATGTACAAGACGGCACGACGTATCCGGCAGTTCTCTTTCTGACCGGCGAAAATGACCACCGCGTCAATCCGCTTAACTCGCGCAAGATGACGGCGCGATTGCAAGCCGCCATGCAAGCCCACAATGGTTCGAACCATCCCATTCTGCTCCGCACCTCATCGAACTCCGGCCACGGCATCGGCACCGCGCTCGACGAACGTATCGAGCAAGGCGCTGATGTCTTCAGCTTCCTGTTTGATCAGTTGGGAATCAAGTATGTGCCCGTAGCGAAGTGAGACGGACAGGCAATCCCTAAAGATTGCCGATGTCAGCTCGCTAGCCTGCTAAGCTCATTCCTGCGTGAACCGGAAATACGACGTCATCATTCTCGGAGGCGGTGCGGCCGGTCTGATGTGTGCCATTGAGGCCGGCAAGCGCGGCCGGCGTGTTCTGGTGCTCGAACGCTCGGATCGAATCGGCAAGAAAATCCTGATCTCCGGCGGCGGCCGCTGCAACTTCACCAACCTGCACACCAGCCCGGAGAATTTCCTTTCGGCCAATCCACAGTTCGCCAAATCGGCGCTAGCCCGCTATACTCCGGCCGATTTCATAGCACTCGTCGAAAAACACCGCATTCCCTACCACGAGAAAAAGCTCGGCCAGTTGTTCTGCGATCGAGCGGCGAGCGACATCACGGCAATGATCGAGCAGGAATGCCGCGACGCCGGTGTAGAAATCCGGTGCAGCACGAAAGTGAAGGAGGTGAGCAAGAACGAGGTGCGCAACAACGAGGCGCGCAACAACGTCGAGTTTACCGTGCAAGCCGAGGACGCTAATTTCGCCGCGCCCCGCCTCGTGGTCGCCACCGGAGGCTTGTCCATCGCGAAAATCGGCGCCACCTCCTTTGGCTACGATCTGGCCCGGCAATTCGGCCTGAACATCGAGCCGCCACGCGCCGCCCTCGTCCCTCTCACCTTTAGCGAACAGGACCGCAAGCGCTGGTGCGATCTGGCGGGAGTCTCCACCGAAGTGGTTGCTTCCACTCGCGGCACGAAACACACGCCACCGGCGTTTAGGGAAAACATGCTCTTCACGCACCACGGCCTCAGCGGGCCCGCGATTCTCCAAATCTCTTCTTACTGGGATGGCAAGGAACCTATTCATCTCGACCTCGCGCCCGGCCGCAATCTCACCGCCGATTTGCGAACGCGCGGCCATCGCGACCCATCGAGTTGGAAGTCGCTGCTGAGAGAAATCCTGCCTCGCCGCTTCGCGGATCGCTGGCTCGAAACCTATCCCCTAGCCGGCAACTCCGATCGCGCCTGGGCTGAAGCCGAACATCGACTGCATGCGTGGGAAGTAAAGCCGGAAGCAACCGAGGGTTACGGAAAAGCGGAAGTCACCGCGGGCGGAGTCGATACCGGCGAACTTTCTGCCAAGACCATGGAATCCCGAAAAGTCTCGGGCCTTTTTTTCATCGGAGAAGCGGTCGATGTCACCGGCCAACTCGGCGGCTTCAACTTCCAGTGGGCGTGGGCGTCCGGATTTTGCGCCGGACAGGCAATGTGAGGCAGCTGGGGACTGGTGATTTGTAATTCACACCATGGCCAATTGATTTTCAATTACCAATTACAAATTACCAATCACAAATTTCAAATCTCCGCGCCTTCCTGCATGAACGGCATACGGGCCAGAATTTCCGCGGCCTGCTCCAGTTTTTGCAGGTCTTCACCGGTGAAGTCTGCGCCCGCAACCGAAGCATCCAGCCCTTTGCGCGAAATTTGCACCACTCCCATCACATTTCCCCCGGAGCGCACCACGGGAACCGACATGATTTTCTGAATCGGCATTTGCTCCTGGTCTCGATCTTCTTCCTCGACTCCCAGCTTGACCGCTTCAAACAGGCTGACATGTTTCACACGCATAAAGGTATTCGACAGAAGTGGAGCCCGAGTCGCTGCCGTCCGGGCCGCAACCGCCGATCCGGTCAGCGGCAGTACGCCCGCCGATCGCAGTTCCGGTGGAAAGATAAATCGCAGACTACCCTTTTCCAACCTGAGCAGTGCCACTTCGCTGCGCCGCACATGCAGCGCCTGCGCCAGCTTCAGGCAGACTCGATCCGAACTTGGAGATTCCGAAAGCATGCTCTCCAATTCGCTGAGGCTGGCCTTGGCGGCTTTGGCTCCCAACCCTTGATTGCCACTCCATGACATAGTTGTGCCCTTGAGGCTGTCCTTAGCTATCCTGCGGGTGCCAGCAACTCTTCGACAAGTTACCGGAGTACTTTTGCAGCCTTCCGGCAACAAAATCCTGGCCGTGCCCAAAAGAGTGACTTTTCGTATACGGCGGAACGAATTTTTCCATGCCTTGCGGCACAATTTCCACAGGCAGTCGCGATATAGTTAAACAGATCATTCTTCGCAACGAGTCGGATGGCGGCTAATCGGAGTACGCGAATGTCGCTTATTCATTACGCAAGACCATTTTTGGAGTTGGGCATCTGTAAGGAGTACTGTATGGCCAAGACAACCGGAAGCTCTACCACCAGTCGCAGCAGGAAAACCGCAGCCTCGACTCAGCCTGCCGCTGTGCAGGTTGCACCCGAAGTTCCGAAGAATGGAAAGCCGGCCAACCTCGTTCTTGTCGATGCCCCCGTCAATCTCGAAGTTAATCTCGAAGAAGAGATTCGCCGCCGCGCCTATGAACTCTACCTGCAGCGCAGAGCGACTGCGGGCAATGAGAGTGAGAACGTCAACGTCAACGGCGACGAGAACCAGGATTGGCTGATTGCGGAGCGCGAGATTCTTTCGCGGCACGGCAGACTGGCGCGCCACACGACGGCCTAGATCCGGTCAGGTCCGCGCTTGAATTCGGGTGAGCGCCGAAGAGTGCCTACTTGGCTCGGTGCTGGGCGCAATACGACCTCCGCTTGAACCGAGTCTGACCACGCGGAGCTACTGCTGTACGGCCTGAACCAGCGCCGGCCTCACCTGTTCGCGCTGAATTTCTGAGGCGTCCCACGCGCCTCCCAGTGCCTTCACCAGATAAACCGAAGTGGTCATCTGCTGACCGAGCAACTGCGTTGCCAGGCGTTCGTTGCTCAGCAGCGTGGATTGTGCGGTTATAACATCGAGGTAAGTCGTAACCCCGCCGACATAACGGTTATTGGCGAGGTCGAGCGCGCGGCGCGAGTCGGCGACCGCTGCCTGCTGAGTCTTCATGGCCTGATCGAGCAGCGCCAGACCCGAGAGCCCATCCTCCACCTGCTGAAATGCCACCAGCACCGATTCTCGATAGTTGGCGACCGATTCGTCATAGGTCGCGCGGCTGGACGCCAGGTTGGCGCGATTGCGGCCGCCATTAAAGATCGGCTGCAGCAAATCGCCACCCAGCGACCACATAGCGCTGGGAGCGCTTAGCAGTGTGGCAATGTCGCGGCTCTCCCATCCCCCACTTCCCGACAGTGTGATATGCGGATAAAACGCAGTCATAGCTATGCCAACCTGCGCATTTTCGAACGCCATCTGGCGCTCGCTGGTGGCAACGTCAGGCCGCCGCTCCAGAATCTCCGATGGAACCCCGGTGGGAATCGCTGGCGGGGTGGCGTCGAACGGCGCTTCCGCCACTCTGAAAGCCGACGCAGACTTCCCCGTCAGCACGGCGATGGCATGTTCGTATTGCGCCCGCTGCTGCAGCACAAGCTGAAGCTGCGTCGCAGTCGAATCCAGCAACGCCGCCTGCTGCGCGACTTCGAGCCCATTCGCCACTCCTCCCTCGTGACGATGGTTGACCAGGTCCAATCCTTTTTGCTCGATTTCAACCGACTGCCGTACCACTCCCGCTTCACGGTCACTTTCGCGCAGGTTGAAATAGTCGGCGGCGAGTTCGGCAGTCAACACGAGGCGCACATTTTCCAGATCGGCCGCGCTCCCTTGCAACGAAGCATTCGCCGCCTCAAGATTGCGGCGCACGCGTCCGAATAAATCAAGCTCGTAGCTGGCGGAAAACGGGACGGTAAAAACGCTCTCGGTGTCGGGCACAACATTGACAGGGTTGGCGCCCTCAAGCGGACGGTTGCCGGAGAAGCGCACGCGCTGCCCGCTGGGATCAGTGTTGAGCGTCGGAAAGTACGCCGAGGAGGCGATCCGCGCCTGCGCCCGAGCCTGTGAGAGGCGATCCCGCGCCGCCGCCAGCGACTGGTTCGCCTGCAGCAGTTCTTGCTCCAGCCGGTCGAGTTCCGCATCATGAAATATCTGCCACCACGCGCCCTTCGGAATTGCATCCTTCGGGGTCGCCGCCTGCCACGGCCCTTCGCCTTTCCACGTGTCAGGAACCTGCGCCGTGGGGCGCTTATATCTCGGCCCCACGGTGCAGCCCAGAGTGCACACCAAACTGCAGCCCGCAAGCAACGCGGCGGCCAGCAAACCTATATTTATGCTGATGACTGGCTGCAATCGCTTCACGAATGAGCATCTCCTGCGTTCGCCTTGGCCACATGCACTTTCTGTCCTTCTTCCAGCGAGTCCGACGGATTTATGATGATCTGATCGCTCACCTCGAGCCCGCCCAGAATTTCAAGCGTAGCGCCGAAATCGCGCCCAATGCTGATCGGGCGCAGATGCACTTTGCCGTCCTTGTCGACAACCGCAACCTGCGGACCCTCGGCGCGGAACAGCATGGCGTTTACCGGGATCGTAATCCTTGGAACAGAAGTCCCAGTCGCAAAATGCACTTGGCCGAAAGAACCCGGCAGCAGCTTGCCGTCTTTATTGGGAACATCCACTTCAGTGTTCAGGGTGCGCGTCGCGGGATCGATGGCTTCGGCGGTGCGAACCACCGTTCCCAAAAATTTCTGGCCGGGAAATTCCTGCAGCGTAACGTTGGCCTTCATGCCAACTCTTATGTTCGGCGCATACGCCTGCGGAACACTCACGTAGACGCGAAGCGGGTCGACGCGCGCCATATCGAACAGCTCTCTGCCCGCCGCTTGCGCCCCGGAATTGATGAGCGCGCCCGGATCAACATTGCGCCGGGTAAGCACGCCCGAAAACGGAGCGTATACGTTCTTGAAAGACTCGAGTTCCTCCAGACGGCGAACATTCGCGTCCGCTGCCGCAAGGTTGGCGAGCGCCTGCTGGTAGCCGCTCGCTTGCTGGTCGGCTTCCTGCTGCGAAACCGAGTCGGACTTGAGCAGATTCGCCCAACGGTCGGCGGAGATCTTCGCCAGCCCCAGCGCCGCCTTGATCTGTTCGCGGCTGGCTCGGGCCTGGGAGAGCTCCTGATCAACTTCCGGAGTGTCGATCGCCGCCAGCAGTTCCCCCTTCTCCACCTTGCTTCCCATGTCCTTGTACCAGCGTAAGAGGTAGCCGTTGGTGCGCGCAAAAATGGGGGACTCTATAAAGGCCTGCAAGTTCCCAGGCAACACCAGTTCATCGTTTCCGGGCTCGGCTTGCGGTTGCACCACGGCGACGGTCGGAACCGAAACGACTTCGGTTTCTTTGGCCAGCGCGTCCGTTTCGCTCTTCCGGTTCAGGAACGTAACTGCGCCCGCGGTGATCAGAACGAGCAGCGCTGCGCCAATCAGAAGCTTGGCCCGGCCTGCCGGATTGGGACCCTGATCGGAAGGCCGATATTCATCTGGACGCACGGCCTCCGTCTCGTTCTGCTCGGCCGTTACCGGCGGTTGTATTGGCATGATTGCGGTCTCCAAAAAATCTCTGCTTCTCTTCTTCTCTACTTCCGCTCCGCCTGCTGGCGTGCCTCGCGGCGGCCATGAATCATCGTAAACACACTTGGCACGAAAAATAATGTGGCTACGGTTGCGAAGAGCAAGCCGCCAATCACGGCCCGGCCCAGCGGTGCGTTCTGCTCACCGCCTTCTCCGAAGCCCAGCGCCATCGGCACCATGCCGATAATCATAGCGAGAGCCGTCATGATCACCGGCCGTATCCGCGTGTGGCCCGCTTCGAGCGCCGCTTGCCGCGCGGGCGCTCCCGCATTCATGCGGTC
>JBEKWX010000090.1:0-10684 GCA_049512675.1 Terriglobales bacterium
ACTGTGCAAGGATCTGGCCGACTTCGGTCGAGATCGCGCCCAACGTGATGAAGACGATGCTGAAGCCGATGATGAAGGCGGCCGAATTGAGCATCACCTTGCGAAAGAGCTGCCCTTCTTGCGCCTTCAGTTGCTCGACGCCCACTCCCGAGATCAGGGAAACGTACCCGGGGACGAGCGGAAGCACGCAGGGGGACAGGAACGAGATCAGTCCTGCGACGAAAGCGGCCAGCGGTAATGGCAAACTCGTCATATATCTCTATTGTATCGACCCGATTGCAACGACCAACGACCAACGATCGACGAAGAACTTTAAGCCTCACTTATCAAGATGCGGCGAACGGCGCAATTGTTACAGCATTTCCGCCTTCATCCATTGCTTGCCCTCACCGGATTGCCTTCATTGCACCCCAGGCTTTTGTGGCCGATTGGGCGCGGGCGGCGCTTCCCTGGGCGGCGTCGCGGCGGCGGGCGGAGCTTCCTTCAGAACCTTCATAATGAAGCCGGGCGGGACGGTGGCGGTGAGAATGGCGCGATCTCCGGACTGTTCGACTTTAAGGCTGTCGAAGAATGTCTTGACATCCGCATCCGTGCCCTGAGTGCCGACGCTGCTTTCGGCGACGTGAAAAATGCTGAGAAAGGCGGCGGTTTTCTCGGTGATGGCCTGCGCGTCTTTCTCACTGTCGGTGAACGCCTCGGCCCGCAGACGAAGAGCGCGGAGATATCGCGCAGAAATTACCGCGACCGCCGGCTTCGGAAACAGGAGGCTCCAGCTGCCCAGTCCGCCCAGAGAACTCATTTCGGCGGGTTGCACGCGCAGAATCGCAAAACACAGGCTGGCCAGAGGAACTTTCCCGTAGAACCTGCGCAGCAACCAGGGCCCGCCAAAAGGCGAGGCCAGTTTGCGCGAGCGGTCGAGCATGCCGCGAATCACGTTGGGGTTCGGATGGTTCGAAACCGCGACGCTGTCATACGAAAGAATGACGACGCGAACGGTGCGGCCTTCGAGGGGTATGTTGTAGATCTCAAAACCGCGGTAGTCGTCAATAGAAGACGATATCCTCCTGAGGTAAGCCGTCAGCCGGCCGGCGTCGATCTTGCCCACGAAAACCTCTGAGAAGCGCGGTTCCGAAGCCGATCCGCCGCTCGCGTTCCCCCAACTCTGCGGATAGTGGACGGCGAAGGCGGCTTGGTCCAGATCGCGCTCGAACTGAAAGCCCGTCTCCTCGACAAACTTCTGGTATTCGGGCTCGCGCGAAACCGGCGGCAGTTGCCCGGTGGCGTTGAATGTCCGAATCCACTTCAGGTTGATGTACAGGAACCCGTCGGCGCCCGGGAGCAGGCGGGCCGCCTCCGGCGGAGCGTGCATGCGCAGGACCACGATCAACGCCACCACGACCGCAATCAGCAAAACGATAAGGGGAATGAGGAGGCGTCGTCGAATGCGCATCGAATTTCGGCGGGTACGGGCTCATCCGCTCCGAACAGCAAGGTGAGCCTGATAATGATAGCACCCGGTGGCCTTGCGCTTCGTACGATGGCCCAGTTAGGTAGTGGGCTGTTCTGCCGTGTGCTCAGACATTGCGGGTGACGCCCGCGATAGAGGCTGGCCTCACGGATCACGTTTGGAGTTTGGAAGAATTGGTGGGATTATTGAACGCACAATCGGCTACGGTGGCAGCATGAAGCCCAAAACAGCAGAACGGGCTGCATTGATTCTTCTAGTCGCGTACTGCCTCGACCTTATTTGGAAGCTGATGAATTGGGGTAAGCTATCTAAAGGCCTGGAGTGGTGGATAATCGCCATAGCGTTGACTGTTCGCTTCACCGTTATGGGTGGTCTTTTCTTTCTGTTCACACGGGCGAGAAGAGCACGTAAGTCAGGTAGCAGCAGCCTCTAGAATTCAAAACAGCCCACTACCCCCTTGTCAACGGCGCCCAAAAACAACTCTAAAAAGTTGTAAAATGCTCTAGCCGATCCTCATGCCGCAGTCCGTCAAAGAGCGCGTTGCCAAGTTGCGAGAAGAAATCGCGGAAATCAGTGCAGCGAACCGCCTCTACCTGCAGGGTGGCAAGAAGACCATCGGAGCGTCCGACCAGGAACGGCGACTCCAAAGATTGCAGGAAATCATGGACGAACTAATGTCCTTAACTGATTGGAAAAAGCCATGACCTGGAAAAAGCCCCGCCCGGTCGCGCAGCCGCTTTCCAGGGGCTGCTGAAAAGCTTCGGCAGTTGTCAGTCCGAAGCTTGAACCTGCATGTTCTCGGTAATCCAGAGCTGTACCGGAGCGCCTTTCGTGGTGCGAGTAGCAGTCGCACGAAAGCTGCTGGAAGTGGCCTCGACATCGTAAACGTACGGAGGGCGCTCGCCCTTGATGTTGATGTAGTTGCCGGAAACCAGCTCATCCAGCGAAGCATACTTCCCTTGTGTCGCCAGGTAGCCGCGCTCGGCGTTGGCGATGCCGATCAGATCGGTCTTCACCCCCGTGATAGTCGCAAATTCCTCAGGATTGCCGCTCCCCGTGCTCGGAGTCAGGGTCTTGACCTGCAGAGAGTAGATGTACATAGCGATCGCCATGGTGGCGATCGTGCCCACAAATCCAAAAACGCGCCCCATAATTCGCTCCCTCAGACGCTATTGCAACGCGAAACAGGGAGGCCGGGCAAGTAACCAGAGTTCAGGTGCCGGAGACGATCTGGAGCGGCCGCTGAGAGGAATTTTCGCAGCTATCGCAACCGGCTTTTCCAATGGCGACCCCGGAGGGAGTCGAACCCCCAACCCTCAGATCCGAAGTCTGATGCTCTATCCAATTGAGCTACGGGGCCGTCCGCCGTTGTAGATTCTACACCGCAGCAACTGAACGAAACGAAAAATTGGGCAGTGGTGCCGTTTGGGCACCGCTACCAAGAATTGCGGGCAAGCCGCAATGAAGTTGAGGCCGCCTCATTACCTCTGCAATCTGACCTCGAACCTCTGACCTCTACCCCGCCCCGCGTTGTACCATGAAACCGCATGTCCTTCGTGCCCCATCCCGTGACCCACACCAGTTCGCGCCTGCTCGAGTTCGAGACGCTCCGCGACCTGCTGGCCGGCTACGCCTCTTCGCCATTGGGCCAGCGCCGCATCGCCGAACTTCTGCCTTCGCTCGACCACGCATGGATTGAAAACCAGCACCAGCTCACCACGGAAATCCGCGAGTATCGCCGCGGCGGCGGACGTTTCGAATTCGCCGGCTTGCCCGAAGTCCGAAAGCTGATCGAAAAATCCCGCATTGCCGGAGCCGCGCTTGAGACCGGCGAGATCCGCGATGTTGTCCTGGTAGCCGACCGCGCCGCCGAGTGGCGCGAAGTCGTGCGTCAACCTCCAACCGCGATGCGCTCCGAGTGGACGGCCGTAACCGAGCGTTCCGCCGCCATCCAGGATTTCACCGGCTTCCTGCGGTCGTTCCACAACAAGATCCTGCCCGACGGCACGCTCGACGACCGCGCTTCGCCCGAACTCAGCCGCATTCGCCGCGAGATCGAAAAGCAGAAGCGCCAGATCCAGGAGTCGCTGCGCGGCTACCTGCGGAAACTCGCCGAAGGCGGCACCGTACAGGACGAACTGATCACCATCCGCGGCGAGCGCTTCGTGATCCCGGTAAAAGTCGAGCAGAAACGCCGCGTGCAGGGCGTGGTGCACGGCACCAGTTCCAGCGGACAGACCGTGTTCGTCGAGCCCCTCGAAACCATCGAGCAGAACAACGAACTCGTTCGCCTGCTGGATGAAGAACAAGCCGAGGTTCATCACGTCCTGCTGGAGATGACGCGCCACATCGGCGAAAACGCCGACGCCATTCTGACCGCCGCCGACACCCTGGCCGAACTGGAACTCCAGTTCGCCAAAGCCCGCTTCGCCGAAGACTACAACTGCGTAGCCGTGACGTTGTGGAGCGACGGGCGTCCTCGCCCGTCCCAGCCGGACGAAGCTCGCCTGCTTCTCCACCGCGCGAGGCATCCGCTCCTGGAGCGCAATCTAAAACTAAAGAACGCGAAGATCGTCCCCATCACCATCGAACTGGAAGGCAACCACCGCCAACTGGTGATCACCGGCCCCAACACAGGCGGCAAGACCGTCTCTCTGAAAACGCTTGGCCTGCTCGCTCTGATGGCGCAATCCGGCATTCCCGTTCCCGCGGATCGCGCCGACATGCCGGTTTTCGACGCCGTTCTGGCCGACATCGGCGACTATCAATCGATCGAGCAGAATCTCTCGACCTTTTCCGCGCACGTCACAAACATCGATTTCATCTCGCGCACTGCGACTGCAAATTCGCTGGTGCTGCTCGACGAACTAGGGTCCGCGACCGATCCCGAAGAAGGCGCGGCGCTGGCGGTTGCGATTGCCGAGCATTTTCGTAAAGCCGGGTGCATGATCGTGATTGCGACGCACCACACTTCGCTCAAAGTTTATGGCGCGAATACGCCCGGAGTGACCAATGCCTCGGTCGGCTTCGACGAAACCACGCTGCAACCGACTTACGAACTGAAGATCGGCGTCCCCGGAGCATCCGCCGGAATCGACATCGCGCAACGGCTCGGACTGAATCCGGCAATCATCGCTTCGGCGCGCTCGCGCCTCGGTTCGCAGACGCAAGATGTGGCGCGCTTCCTCGACCGCCTGCACGCCGACCTTCGCGATCTCGAAAATGAGCGCCTACGCATGAAAGCTCGCGAGCAGGAACTCGACCGCGAGAAGGCGCAACTCGCCGCCGAGGGCCGCAAACAACAGCAGGCCAAGATTCGCGAGATGGAGACGAAACTCGAAGCTCTGTTCCGCGACTTCGAGTACCACGCGCGCGAGACCGTGAACGCCGTCCAGGATCGCGCCGCCGCGCAGAAATTATCGAAAGACGCTGAACGCCGCATCGCCAAAATGCGCCGCGAATTTCGCGAGCAGTTCGATGCCACCGTAGTCGCGCACGCGACCGGCGCGGATCGCGGCGATCCGAACGCGCAGCCCAGCCTCGTGAAGCACGTCTCCGAAGGCGACACGGTAAAGCTCAAGTCGATGGGCCGCGCCGCCGTCGTCAAAAAGAAAATTGGCGACAATCACTTCGATGTCGAGATCGGCTCAATGAAAATGCGCATCGCCCGCGAAGATATCGCCGAAGTGCTGGCAAAAGTTCAGACGCGCGTCTCCGAATCGCCCGTGCAGGCCGCGCGCTCCCGTGGTATCAGCGTCTCGCTGCAAAACGAAACGAGCGGCCCCAACCTGCCCACCGAAATCAACGTCATCGGCCGCACCGTGGACGAAGCCACCAGCGAAGTGGAGAAATTCGTGGACCGCGCGTTTCTGGCCGGCATGACGCGGGTGCGCATCGTCCACGGCAGCGGCATGGGCATTTTGCGCAAGGCCCTGCGCCAGTATCTGCAGAAGCATCCGCACGTGGAGTCCGTCACGGAACCGCCCATCAACGAGGGCGGCGGGGGAGCTACGGTGGTTGAGTTACGGGTGTAGCGAGATCGGGTGATCGGGTCATCTCGTCATCGGACGATCGACAAGAACGATCGACAAACACCCTTTCATTTCTTTTGGGGACTTTTGGTTCCTTGCCTATTACTAGATGGCATATAACCAGTTAGTGCGTTAGTTCACCGTCAGCGGCGCGGTCACGCTGCCGATCCTGCCGCTCAAGTTATCCCGGACCACAAACTTCACCTGATAATCGCCGGGAGGAAGATCGAACGAGTTCGCGTAAAAGATGCCATCGGCTTTGATCTTGGTCAGGGCTTCGGCAGTCAGCGCGCCCTTGGCGGTGCCTCCCACGTTGCTCGGTGTAGCGCCATCCTTAACGGCTTGCCCGATGAAATCCACGTTGAAAGTGTTGCGCTCTCCTTCTATGGTCACGCCCGTCGCCGGCAGGTGGAGAGCAAATGCGACCTTCTTCTTGTCCCCATCCGGAGAAGTACCGCGCCACTGAACCGACAGAGGAATCCCGGTGCTGTCAAAGGGAGACGCCAGCGCAAACCCGAGATCGGCCTGTTGCGTCAGCTCAGGATTCATCGTGGCATTTGTCACCAGGAAGCCGGATCGCGCTCGCACTTCCACATCCCTGTGCTCCACCTTGACCTGCAGTTTTCGCCAGCCAGGCTTGGTGTTATGCGTGTCCAGGTAATAGCCAAGAAGGTAATACGAAGTAGAATCGTCCGCTGCCCGTTTGAAACCCGTCGTGAGATCGTTGCTGTTGTAGTAGGCCTTGCCGCCGGTCATTGCGGCAAAATCTTGCAGCGTGGCGAGGGTCGAAGTTTGCAGCCAACTGCGGTTGTTACTCTTGGTTGCAAAGGCCTGTCCGCTGAGATGCCCGCGAGTGGTGGCATCGGCAGCGAGCGAATTGCTAACCAAGCCGCGAACATCCACCGGGTACACCGATACTTGGGCGTCATTCAGAGCTTGCATTGCCCGCTCGTACAACACCGACAGGTATCCGCCGGGCACGGTTGAGGGAGAATCCAGGTAGAAGGGAAAGCCGCCGGTGGCCCAGATAAGAGACTTTCTTCCCGGAATCCCGGAAAGCGACCACGCGATGCCCAGAAACGCCCGCATCGTGTTTTCAATGGCACGAGCCTGCTGGTAGCCGGCATAGATCGCGTCGCCTTGCAAAACGAATTGCTCCATCTGGGTTGTAGGATCGCCTCCCGGAGTAAGCGGCGCAACCAGGGCGGTGGTGGCGCCACCAGCGGCGGATAAGGCTTGCGCATCGATATCTACTCCCTGCAAAGCGGGCAACTCACCGCGAACCTTTTTGAGCGCCTCCAGAAGCGAAGCTGGATCATTCGTCAGGCCACTGATTGTCTTCACTCCTTTGCTGCCGATCACGACCATCGCCAGCACCGGCCCGGCATCCACGTTGTCAGCGAGGTACTTGACCAGCTCCTTTCGTCCGTAAGTTTGATCGAGAAAAGGTGTGTTCACCGTGTCGAGCGCGATCACCACTACGTTGCGCGGCGGCTCTCCGTTCTGCGAGAGATTGCTGAACGTCCCCGGAGGATTCTTTGTTGGCATCAGGCGGGCATTAGTAGCTGTGACTTCTTCGAAGACGGCTATCTTCCGCTCTTTGCCATTTTCCTCGACTTTGAAGTCTTCCTTCTTCAGGCCGTGGATATGATTGCCGGCTTTGTCGGTCACCACCGTCGGCACCTGCACCAGCACGGTCTCCGACCGGAACTCAACCTTCTTTTCATCATCGGCGTGCGCGCCTGCGGCAATAGAAGTGGGAGTGGAGGAATAAGGTCCGGAGTAAGTCGCCGAGGAATTCCCGCCTGGCGCTGTTCCTGTGCTCCGGCCACTACCACGTTGGGCAACCGCACAAGTCGCAATCAGAGTGAGGAACAAAGTGAGGAACAACAAGAAGCTGTGAACCAGGCAGCGGCGCATGGGGCACCCCCCGAAGGTTACAGCATTCTAACAGTGCCCAAGCCGCAATTTCCAACTCATCCATCACCAACGAACTATCTGACGGCTCAGCTGGCTCGCGAGTCTTAAGGAGACAGCGCTGGCTCTCATCACCCAAGCTGTCCGCTTTTTAGTCACCCTCTTTTTGCTGGACCGTTTTTGCTGGACCTCGAATGTCCGGAGCGAGAGAATAATAGACGTGTCCACCACAAGAATTTCCGCGCTGCTCGCGATCACGGCATATTTTTGTTGTAGTCTCGCGCTCTGGGCGCAAACATCCGATTCCCAAAGCGACGAAGGGAACAAGTTCTGGACGGCCACTACCGACTCGAACAGTGAAAATGCGGAACCCATACGCACCACCGAAAGTCACACCCAGAGCGGCAATCGCACCCTGGACAAGCAATTGGTCGAGCGCCGCGGGTCGGACGGAGGTTTCGTACCTTACCAGGACATCGAAAAGGAAACGGTGCAAGTGGACGCTGCCACCGTGCGAACCACCACCCGCACGTTCGCTCACGATGCCGATGGCGGGAGAACGCTGGTGGAGGTAGTCGAACAAGAAAAGCAGACTTTGGCCGGAGGTGACTCGAACGTAGTACGCTCGACCTCCGATCCCGACGCCAACGGTAATCTCCAAGTGATTCGGCGCCAGATTGAAGAGACAAAAAAGTTAAGTCCGAACGTAGAGGACACCAAAACCACGGTGCTGCTGCCCGACGTCAACGGTGGTCTTACTCCGGCGGTGAAAGTGCACGAGCGCC
This sequence comes from Terriglobales bacterium, assembly GCA_049512675.1. GTDB lineage: Bacteria > Acidobacteriota > Terriglobia > Terriglobales > Acidobacteriaceae > Acidiflorens. The sequence goes on from JBEKWX010000090.1 coordinate 8,202, forward strand.
GCGAACAAGGCGCGAATGGCACGATTGATTCTCAAGAAACTACGCTGCTTCCCGACGGCGCCGGAAACTGGGCGGTGGGAGAAATACGGCAGGTTACCACCCGGCAAGAAGGTGATCAACGTAGCACCGATGAGCGAGTCTCCCTCCCCGACTCTGAAGGCAAGCTTGGCGAAGTGTCTCGTACGGTGAGCAACGAAGTGGCGACTGCCCCTGGAGACAAGAGCAAGACAGTGGAAACGTATTCCGTCAGTATCCCGGGGGCGGTTGGGGACGGCAGCCTGCACCTGGTTAAGCGCGCCATCACCTCCCAGCAGACGAGCTCGACTGGTCAGCAAGTCACCGAACAGCAAGTGGAGCAAGCGAACCCCGGCGATCCCGGCTCCGGTCTGCAGGTGACCACTGTCACCATCGATACGGTACGCCCAGGCGCTTCCGGAGCGCAGGCCACGCGAACCATTCAAGCCCGTGATGCGAACGGCAGTTTTCCAGTAATCTCGGTGGACACCACTAAGTCCGACAACCTTCACGCCATTCAGGTCCGGATCGCGCCCGCCGCACCTTCCGCACAGCCGAAGGAACAACCGAAAGAACAGACGAAATAATGCGGTGCCGCACGGTAGAGCCTGGTTGGAGGCTCGATTCCTTTACATTCATTGACTGGACAATCCCTTGCCAGCGGTCGGAGAATAGTTGTTTGGAATGACAGTCTCGCAAGATGGCGTTCGACCATGAAACAGCCTCGCGCTTCATCGTTCGCGCTTTTCGCGGGATTAACGCTGATGTTCGCATTGGGCTTGGTGCCCGCTCTCACGATGGCGCAGGTTCGACGTTCGATCGTCGGAGACTGGAGCGGAACTCTGGATCCTGGCGCCCAACCTAAAAAGCAGATTGTTGTGCACATCTCCGCTGCGCAGGACGGAACTCTGAGCGGCACGATCGACTACCCGGACCAAGACACTTCCGGCATTCAAATCACCGGCATCACCTACAAGAAATCTATTCTGCACTTCGAAAGTATCCCCAGCCTGACTGTTTACGACGGAACCATGAGCTGGGACAAGTCAACGATCACGGGCACGATAAAGCAAGCCGGAGCGAGCCTGGATCTCGTCCTCAAGCGGACGCCGTAGACGCCAGAGATTTATTCCATCTCACGGGAGAAATCGGAATTGAGAGTGATGGCGCTCGGTAGTTGGCGAAACTCCGCCATCTTGCCGATGACCGCCTGCCTGCCCGTCACCCACCTTTTTCGCAAGGTACGCGAATAAGGCACCTGCGGCCCTGCTGGATTGTTGCTCAACAAAATATTTGCTTTTTGTTCGCCCCATGGCATACTGCGTGTGTGGAGGGCTGCCGAGCTTCGCTCGGCCGGACGGCTGAGGCGGCCGTCCCCACACGGGCACAGCAGATGCCGTAAAAATTTGTTTTTGGACTGGTTTTCCTGCTGGCTCCTCATACGTCCACAGGCGGAAATAAATTACGATGCAACACACTCACTTAAACATCGTGGCTACTCTGGAAACCAGCATCGGCCGTTTGCCGGCTAACATTGAGGCCGAGCGCTCCATCCTGGGCGCCGTCCTGCTCGACAATCACGCCTTCAACGATGCTGCCGAGCACCTTAAGCCGGAAGACTTTTCCATTGACTCGCACCGGCGCATCTATTCGCGCATGATGGATCTGGCCGAATCTTCCCGGCCGATTGACATCATCACGCTGGTTGAAGAACTGGAGCAGAAGAAGGATCTGCAAGCGGTCGGCGATGTTGGCTACATTTCCGGACTGCTGGACGGCGTGCCCGACCGGCCTTCCATCGAGCATTATGTTCGAATCGTCCGCGACAAGGCCATCCTGCGCGGGCTGATCAACGTGTCCAATACCGCCATCGCCAAGGCCAGCGAGCAGGCCGATCCCGCCGACGAAATCCTGAACGAGGCCGAAGCCGCCGTCTTCCAGCTCTCGGAGAAGCGCATTGGCAAAGGATTCCTTGGCATCAAGGAGATCGTTCGCAACTCCTTCGGATCCGTGGATGCCCTGCTCAAGCGGGGGCAGCGGATCACCGGCCTAGCCACGCACTACACCGATCTCGATGAGAAGACCAGCGGCTTCCAGAAGTCGGACCTGGTGGTTCTGGCGGCTCGGCCTTCCATGGGCAAGACCGCGCTCGCCATGAACATCGCCGAGAACGCCGCCATCGACGATGGCAAGGTGGTCGGCATCTTCTCGCTGGAAATGTCGAGTGAGGCGCTGCTGCAACGCCTGCTCTGTTCGCGCGCCATTGTCGACGCGCACAAGATGCGCACCGGCTCGCTCTGGGGCGACGACATGAAAAAAATCGTCCGCGCCATGGAGGAACTCTCCAACGCGCTCCTCTTCATCGACGACTCGCCCGGCATTTCCCTGAGCGAAATGCGCGCCAAGGCCCGCCGCCTCAAACATTCGCAAGGACGCCTTGACCTGCTGGTCGTCGACTACCTGCAGCT
>JBEKWX010000091.1:0-10679 GCA_049512675.1 Terriglobales bacterium
AGAGAATCGAAATTGCCTCGTCCCAGGTGATCGTAATGTGCGCCGATAATCACGTATTCGTCCGTCTTGCCCGGCAGATAAGCCAGCACATTATTCACGGTGGCCCGCGTGGTTACGATACTGACGGTCAGCGCCGCAGTCTGGTTTTCCGCCAGCGCAAACGATGCCGGCTTGGACGAAGCATTGATCTGCTCCTGCAACTCCGCCAGCGATTTGCCCGCCGCTTTCAGCCACCCCTCGGCCACGGCATTCTTAACCTGAAGAAAAATGATGCCGGCATTTTCCGGCCCACTCACGCTGCCGAATCGCGTCAGCAGGTCTTCTTCGCCATCTCCCAGCTTTCCGTTCACCAGCACGAGCGCCTTGGCGCCGTGGTTCCGGGCGTTGATGGCTTTGGTCACCAACTGCGAATGCTGCGTCATGCCCTGATTGCCGCCCTTCTCGCCGAACGAAGGAGGCTCATAGCGCAGAACCACGACAATCTTTTCCTTGACGTCGATCCCGGCGTAGTCATCGTAATGAAACTCGTCCGCCGAAATGCCGTAGCCCGCGAACACCAGCGGCCCGTGGGCCGATCCCGAAGCGGAAAAACTGAACGGAACAAAATCCTGCTTCGCTTTCAACTCCACCTTCCGGTCTCCGGTCAGCACCGCGAAACTGTTCTTCCCCTTCAACTGCGCGCCGGTGATAACCGTGAAAGGCTGTAAGTACGAGTTTGTACCGGCGGGTTCGAGCCCCAGGCTCTTGTACCGCTTCTCGATCAGGTGCTCGGCCCGTGTCAACCCTTTCGAGCCAGCGCCGCGTCCCTCCATGGCAGGGGTGGTCAGCGCCTTGATGTCATCCAGGAAGCGATGCGGATCGGCGGAACGAATTGCCGGCGCAGCCGCCACCGAAAGAAACGCAAGCGCCAGCAGGGTGAGGAGAATGGCGAATCTCTTCGCGGCGGCACTGTTCGCGTTACGCGCCCAAATTTGACGGCAGTAGGGAGTTCCGGAGTTCTGCATGATCACGCAAATCGTAGGCGGCGCGAAGACTCGTGTCAAACATCGGAACAAACCCGTCCCCCTCCCCGCAAATCCATAGACGAAAGCCGCTCTATACTCCCTGAGATGATCTCCCTCTGTCTCGCCTGCTATCCTAGAAACCTTCGTGCTGTGAGGAGGTTCATGAAAATCAAATCATCCGCATTAGTATTCGCAGTGCTCTTGGCCATTTCCGCCGCGGCCCAGCCCACTTCTCATTTCGACGGCCAAGCCTGGTGGAATCACATCAAATTCCTCGCCGACGACCAACTTGAAGGCCGCGACACCGGCAGCCGTGGCGAGCGTGAAGCGCAAAAATACGCCGTCGAGCAGCTCGAACGCGCCGGCGCAGAGCCCGCGGGCGTAAACGGCTTCTACCAGCCTGTCAAGTTCGTCTCCCGCCAGATCGTCGAAAAAGATTGCAGCCTCACCCTCATCCGCAGGGACAAAGAAAAACGCGAACCGCTCACGCTCGGTGAAGATGCCATCATTAACACACGCATCATGCCCGCGCCCGAGGTCGAAGCGCCGCTCGTTTTCGCCGGCTACGGCCTCAAAGTGCCGGAGAAGAATTATGACGACTTCGCTGGCATCGACGTCCGCGGCAGGATCGTCGTCATTCTCGCCGGATCGCCCGCCGAAATTCCGGGCGCGCTCGCGTCGCATTACCAGACCGCGGCCGAGCGCTGGAAAGTTCTCCGTGCCGCCGGCGCCGTCGGCATCGTTTCTTTGATCAACCCCGCCTCTTCGGACATTCCCTGGTCTCGCATAGCGCTCAACCGCGCCCATCCCACCATGGATCTCGACTATCCCGAGTTCAACGAAACCGAAGGCGCCAAGCTCACCGTCACCGTGAATCCGGCCAGCGCGGAGAAATTCTTTGCCGGCTCCGGCCACACGTTCGAAGAAATCGCCGCGCTCGGCAAAGATCGCAAACCGCTCCCCCACTTTCCCCTCGCCGTGTCGCTCGCCGCGAAAACGAAAGTTGAACTCACGAAAGTTGAGTCGGCCAACCTCGTCGCCAAACTCCCCGGCAGCGATCCCGCGCTCAAAGATGAATACGTGGTGCTCTCCGCCCACCTCGATCACATCGGCATCGGAGAACCCATCAACGGCGACCGCATTTACAACGGAGCCATGGATAACGGCTCCGGCAGCGCCCTCGTCCTGGATATGGCCGCGAGCTTCAAGAAGAATCCAGAGAGATTGCGCCGCTCGATTCTCCTGCTGTTAGTGACCGGCGAAGAAAAAGGCCTGCTCGGCTCGAAGTATTTCGCCGCTCATCCCACCGTCCCGCCCAAGTCCATTGTCGCCGACGTCAACGTCGACATGTTTCTCCCCATCGTGCCTCTGAAGTTACTTACCGTGTTCGGCCTCGATGAGTCCGATCTGGGTAATCGCGCACGCGAGGTCGCGCAAACCATCGGGGTAAGAGTTCAGCCCGACCCTGAGCCGTTGCGCAATGTTTTCATCCGCAGCGATCAGTACAGCTTCATCCTCCGCGGCGTACCTTCGGTGATGATGAGCGTCGCTCCCGAGCCCGGAACGCCCGAGGTGAAGATTTTCAAAGATTGGCTCACCCAGCGCTATCACGCCCCCTCCGACGACATAAACCAGCCGGTCGACCTCGCCGTCGCCGCGAAATACGAAGAGATCGTAAGAGCCTTGCTCATCAACATCGCCAACGGCGACCATCGCCCCGAGTGGAAGCCAGATAGTTTCTTCCGGAGATACGCGGAACCTGTCAAGATTGGACAATGAATTCCCAGAGAGACGGGGCTCGTCTAGTCTCCGCTCTTAGTACGTGGCATCGTCTTTTAGGATGCGGCACGTTCCTAATCGCGAGTGCTTCGTATCAGGGCATCGCTTTAGCGATGCCGGTAGTCGGCCGAAATCAGCCGCCCCTTTAGGGGCTGGGCACCGCATAAGACGCGGCCAGCCGCGTCTCTAGAATTGGAGAGAACACTTGAACGACTATCTTCTATCCGTGATCTTAGGAATTATCGAAGGCCTCACCGAGTTCCTGCCCGTCAGTTCCACCGCCCATCTCCGCATTTCGGAGCTGCTACTGGATGTGCCGCTTTCCAGCGGCTACTGGAAGATGTACTCGATCGTCATCCAGCTCGGCGCGATCCTGGTTCTGCCAATTTATTTCCGCCAACACATTTTGAAGCTCATCTCCACATTTCCCAAAGGCGAAAAAAAAGACTGCGACTACCTGACCCATCCGCTGAGCCTGGTCATGATCGCCTTCGTCGTCACCGCGATCCCGTCTTTTCTGCTGACCAAAGTGATCGGCAAGAACCTCGAGAGTCTCTACGTGATGGGCACTGCCCTGCTCGTCGGCGGCATCGTGATGTGGATCATCGACGCCATGAAAGCGCCCTGGGAAAAGGCCGGCCCGGGAGCCGCCGGTTCGCCCATTCACACCTGGAAAATGGACGACATCCACGGCGGCCAGGCCGTCTGGATCGGCGCCTGCCAGATTCTTTCCGCCGTTTTCCCCGGCACCTCGCGCTCCATGTCGACCATCGCCGCCGGACAGCTGATGGGCATGTCACGCCCTGCCGCGCTCGAGTTCTCCTTCTTCCTCTCCATCCCCACCATGACGGTGGCCACGCTTTACACGCTTCTAAAGTCGCTTACCGGCAAAGATGAAAACCCCATCGGCGTCCACGAAATCACCTCGCACCAATGGGTCATCCTCGCCATCGGCTTCGTCGTCTCCTTCATCGTCGCCTACGGAGCCGTCGCCTGGTTCATGGGCTATGTCCGCAAGCGGGGGTTTGCGCCGTTTGCCATGTATCGCATCGTGCTCGGGATTTTGGTGCTGGCATATGCCGTGGGAATGATCGGCCGCTGATCTGTTATGCAGGTCGAGCAGCGTGCCGAAAAACGCCCCGAGCTAGATTGGAGCCGCAGCGTTCCTCGGGAAAGTGTAGAGCACAGAACTGGCGCTCCTTTCCCGCAAAATTCCCCTCCTGCCCGTTACAATCATGCAAAAGGGAGATTTCCCAAGCCATATGCTTTGCACTCTGAACCGCACTGCGAAAACTATGTTTTTGTTCCTTAGCACTCTGATCCCTGCCGGCGCCATCGCGCTCGGCTCCGTCAACACCGCTCTAGCTGCCGATGACACCTTCGGTCCAGCCAATCCCTTTTACGCGCAAAGTTCGCTGCCCTTCCAGGCTCCGCCCTTCGACAAGATAAAGGACGATGATTACCAGCCTGCGATCGAGGCCGGGATGGCGCAACAGCAGTCGGAAATCCAGGCCATCGCCGACAATCCCGCCGCTCCCACCTTCGACAACACCATCGTCGCCATGGAAAAAAGCGGCCAGTTGTTGGACCGTGCCACGGCAGCCTTCCACGGAGTCACCGGGGCGAATACCAACCCCACTCTGCAGAAGGTCAAGACGATAGAGGCCCCCAAGCTCGCCGCGCACGAGGACTTCATCTACCTCAATACGAAGCTCTTCGCGCGCCTGGCTGTGATCTACAAGCAACGCGCCACGCTCCATCTCGATCCCGAGTCGCTTCGCCTGGTCGAGCGCTACTACGACCATTTCGTACACGCCGGCGCGAACCTCTCCGATGCCGACAAGACTGAGCTCAAAAAACTCAACGAAGAGATTTCTTCACTTTCGGAGGCCTTCACGACCAAACTCCTCGCCGCCACAAAGGATGGCGCCTACGTGACCACCGACAAATCCGCGCTCGCTGGACTCCCCGATGCTCGCATCGCGGCCGCCGAACAGGCCGCCAAGGACCGTAAGCTCGAAGGTTTCGTAATTCCGCTCCAGAACACCACTCAGCAACCCAACCTCGTTTCACTCAGTGATCGCAAGACGCGTCAGGCCATCTTCGAACGGTCGTGGGACCGCGCCGAGCGCGGCGACGCCAACGACACCCGCGACACCATCGCACATCTCGCGCAACTCCGCGCTCAGAAAGCCCACCTGCTCGGCTTTCCCAGCTTCGCCGCGTGGAAGCTCGAGGATCAGATGGCCAAAACGCCCCAAGCGGCGTTGCAGTTCATGGATGCCATCGTTCCGGCCGCGACCGCAAGGGCCGCTCACGAGGCCGCGGACATCCAGGCTGTTATCGACGCCCAGAAAGGTGGCTTCCAGCTCCAGGCCTACGATTGGAATTTCTACGCCGAGCAGGTCCGCAAAGCTCGCTACGATATCGATGATGCGCAGGTCAAGTCCTACTTTGAACTCGACAACGTGCTCCAGAGTGGCGTCTTTTACGCTGCCAACCAGCTCTACGGAATCACTTTCAAAGAGCGTCACGACCTCCCCGTTTATCAGCCCGATGTCCGCGTCTTCGAGGTGTTCGACGTCGATGGCAAACACCTCGCCCTCTTTTACTGCGACTACTTCAAGCGCGACAACAAGAATGGCGGAGCCTGGATGTCGCAATTCGTCGGCCAGTCGCACCTGCTGGGAACCTCCCCGGTTGTGTACAACGTCGCGAACCTGCCCAAACCGGTCGCAGGCGAACCCGCCCTGATCAGCTTCAACGATGTCATTGCCATGTTCCATGAGTTTGGACACGCACTGCACGGCATGTTCTCCGACGCCGAGTATCCGACTCTTTCCGGTACTGCAACCGCCCGCGACTTCGTCGAATTTCCCTCGCAGTTCAACGAGCACTGGGCCACCTATCCCGCGATCTTTGCTCACTACGCGAAGCACTACAAAACCGGCGCACCCATGCCGGAAGACCTCGCCGCCCGGATCAGGAAAGCCGAAACTTTCAACAAGGGCTATGACATGACCGAAATCTTAGCTGCGGCCGAACTCGACATGCAGTGGCACTTCCTTCTGCCGAGCGCCCCGCTCCAGAATCCCGACGAGTTCGAGAAGCAGGCGCTCGAGAAGACCCATCTCAACGTGAGCTATGTACCACCCCGGTATCGCTCCAGCTACTTCAGCCACATCTGGGGAGGACCCGGATACAGTGCCGGCTATTACGCCTACCTGTGGACTCAAATGCTCGCTGACGATGCCTACCAGTGGTTCCACGAACACGGCGAACTCACCCGCGCCAACGGCGACCGCTTTCGCCAGATGATCCTCTCGCGGGGCAACACCGAGGACCTCGCCAAAATGTACGAGGCCTGGTGCGGGGCGCCACCCAACACCAAGGCGATGCTGAAGTACCGCGGCCTCGAGGAGTCTACCCCGGCGAAATAGCACGGTGCCCCAGGTTCACGCCCGGTTTTTGGGCGTTAACCTGGGTGCAGAAGTCCCAATATCGACGCGCAGTCAGCCCGAATCCAATCTGTGCCCAGGTTAGCGTCCAGAGAACGGACGCGAACCTGGGGCACCGCACGGCCGCCGGTCTTGTTTCGGCCGTTATCGAACGATGCACGCTGGATCAGTGCCGACATATCGCCTTGGTACTCAGATCTTCCCGAGTCGGCCACCCGTACCCAACTCGCCACCCCGCCCCGTTTCCCGATTTGTACGAACCACCGCTTCTTGTCATAATTACTAGGCTCTGGCCATGTAACGGCGCTGCAGGCAAGCTTTGCCCCGGCAACGCCGTCGCTGACCCATGACATTTTTCTCGAATATTTTTGCGCCCACCAAGAACCGCCGTCTGAACGAACTCGTCGGACTCCTGTTCTGCGTCTCCGCCCTTCTCCTTTTCCTCGCGCTGGCGTCGTATTCGCCGCTCGATCCCTCGCTGAACAGCGCCTCCATCCTCACCCGATCGCACGCTGCCCGTAACTGGATCGGCATCTTCGGAGCCTATCTTTCCGACCTCATCCTGCAATTCTGGGGAGTTGGATCGTTCCTGCTGCCCGTCTTCATGGGCATGCTCGGCCTGCGCTGGTTCCGCTCGCGACCCGTGCAATCGCCGGTCGCAAAGACCCTCGGAGCAATCTGGCTGCTCATGTTCGTGCCCGCTCTGCTCGCCATCCTGCCCGGGCACGTGCGCTGGATGGGCGCGATCCCGATCGAAGGCTTAGCCGGCCGCATCGTCGGCGATGTCTTAATCCGTTACCTGAACCTTGCCGGCGCATACATTGTCTGCACCACTGTTCTAGCCGTCGCGCTCTACCTCTCCACCGCCTTCTCGTTCTCGGCGATTGAACTCTGGGCGCCCACCCGCTTCGCCTTCATCCTGGCGCTCAGAGATCGTTTCAAAGACTGGCAGCACGAGCGCGAGCGCAAGCGTCAACAAAAAGAACTCGAAAAACGCCGCGCCGAAAAACCAACCGTCACCGCCCAACTCGTGCCCGCGCGTCCCACTCCGCCGCGCCAGGAATTTCCGCGCCAAGACGCCCCGCGCCATACGCAGGACAGCGAAATCGCGCAGGAGATCCCCGGCGTGCAGTCCGCCGCTCTAGCCCCCCGCACCGGCATCGAACGCATGCTGGCCGAGGAAGGCGCAGACAACCCCGCCCTCACCCCGCTGCCCCAGAATCCGCCCGCCGGAATCGCAGTCGAAGTCACCGACCGAGCCGACGCCGAGCACCGGCCGAAAACGATCCTCCCCAAAATCGCGGGCAGTTACAAGCTCCCGCCATCGAGCCTGCTGCACCGCCCTGACGAGCAGCAATCCATCGACGAAGAAGAACTCAAAATCGTCGCCCAGGTTCTGACCGCGAAGTACGCGGAGTTCGAAGTCCACGGCCAGGTCACTCAGATCAACCCCGGCCCGGTCGTAACCACCTTCGAATTCAAGCCCGAAGCCGGCATCAAGTACAGCCGCATTGTCAGCCTCACCGACGATCTCTGCCTCGCCCTGCGCGCCGAAAGCATCCTGGTCGAGCGCATGCCCGGCAAGAGCACGGTAGGCATCCAGGTCCCGAACCGCGAGCGCGAAATCATCTGGCTGCGCGAGAACATAGAATCGCAGGAATTCCTCGGCTCGAAATCCAAGCTCACGGTCGCCATGGGCAAAGACATCAACGGACGCATAGCCGCCGCCGACTTGGCCGGTATGCCCCACCTGCTCATAGCCGGCTCGACCGGCACGGGCAAGAGCGTGGCCATCAACGCCATGATCATGTCGATTCTCTACAAATCGACTCCCGAAGAAGTGCGGCTCGTGTTAGTCGACCCCAAGCGCCTCGAGTTAGGCAATTACGAAGGCGTTCCGCACCTCTACACGCCCATCATCACCGAGCCCAAACTCGCCGCCAACGCGTTGCGCAACGCCGTCCGCGAAATGGAACGCCGCCTCAAACTGCTCGCCGCCCGAGGCGTCCGCAAGATCGACAGCTACAACCGCCTCTTCGACGACACGCCCAGCCTGTTCAGTGAGCAGTCCAACTCCAGCTCCAACTCCGATGACGGCCCCCTACCCTACGTAGTAATCATCATCGACGAGTTAGCCGACCTGATGATGCTCGACGGCCACAACGTGGAAGAATCGATAACTCGACTAGCGCAGATGGCCCGAGCCGTGGGCATTCACTTAGTGCTAGCCACGCAGCGCCCGTCGGTCGATGTAATCACCGGACTAATCAAAGCCAACTTCCCCGCCCGAGTCTCGTTCCGCGTAGCGACCAAAGTAGACTCACGCACCATTCTCGACGCCAACGGAGCCGAATCGCTCCTAGGCCGCGGCGACATGCTCTATCTGCCTTCCGGCTCCGCGCGCGTCCACCGCCTCCATGCCCCCTACGTAACCGAAAAGGAAATCGCAGCCGTGGTGGAATTCTGGAAGGCCCAGGGCGTGGCGCAATACCAGGAGAAATTCCTCGAAGCCCCCAAAGAAGATCCCGAGTCGTCACCCGGCGCCAACGACGATTCCGGAGAAATTTCCGCCGGCGACAATGATAATGATAACGATCCCCTTTTCAACGATGCCGTTCGCCTGGTAGTCGAGTTCGGCAAAGCCTCCACCAGCCTCCTGCAGCGCCGCCTGCGCATAGGCTACGGCCGAGCCGCCCACCTGATCGACCTGATGGAGCGCGACGGAATAGTAGGAGCCGCCGACGGCCCCAAGCCAAGAGAAGTCCTAAAACGCCCCAACTGGATCTCCGAAATAGAAGAATCAATGCGCTAAGTAAGCGCGTGTGGTGACGGGGCTTTGCCCCGTCCCAGCCGAGCGAAGCTCGGCACCCGCCCGTGGTCACAGCAACCGTCTAAATTCCGTCAAGATAAACCGGACACAAAATGCTCCTGCAAAGGCGAGTGGCCGACGCCTTTGATCTCGCTCGCACAACCAGCGCTGGGGGTGCCCCATTCTTGCGCGTTCTTTGCGCAAGAGCCTGCCCTGAGCGGAGTCGAAGGGGTGGGAGCCAGACCGATCGCACCATGGCTTCGCCTTTCACGGCGGATCCCGGGCCATCGCAATCATTTGAACTCAAGTGGGTGCCCCGTCCAAGCTCTGCTTGGGCGGGCACGCCCTTCAAGTTCTCTAACCCAGCCCTGCATGAATCCCAAGCCCCTCTGCGGCCTTGCGGAGTCGCCTATCTCTTGTCCACAAAAGGGTGGACGGATTGATGAAGACTGAGGCTATCAGGTGGGCGTCGGTCAGACCGATGCCGAGGCTGTCCAAGCGACGAGCCTCAATCATCCGCCGCACTTCGCTCAGTTGCGCCACTCGGACCTGAACCTCGACCGAATCAATCAGGGGATGCACCAGTTCTCGCGCTTCGAGAATTGGCCTCCACCGACCCTCAACCGGGACGCCCGCCCACTAAATAATCAGTTTTGTAATAATTACCGTGTAACAACTACCCGCCAGTGTCTATTTAACCACACCCGAACCCCAGCATTATCAACGACTTGCAAACCGCCGAGCGTAACAATGGCCATCCAATTGCGCTATGTATGTACACGGATATACGTACATTATAACCTGCATAGTGTTCCACGTGGAACATTGTACGTACAATCGAACCCTGCGAGTCGGAGACGCGACAACTTTTCCTCCCCCGCCAAACCCCTCCCCGTGGTAGATGTGGAAGCATGAAATTCCATACCGAGTAGGCGCGCTTGGTTTTGGTGTGCAGGGTCAGGTACATCCACCTGACCCCGCAGGTCGAGAGCGCCCTGCAGAAGTCCGGAATCAAAGACGGCATGATCCTGGTCTCCGCCATGCACATCACTGCCGGGGTCTACGTCAATGACAACGAGAGCGGCCTCATCCAAGACATCGACCAGTGGCTGGAAACGCTCGCCCCCTTCCGCCAGAACTACCAGCATCACCAGACCGGAGAAGACAACGGAGACGCGCACCTGAAATCGCTCATCATCCACCACGAAGTCATAGTCCCGGTCACCAACGGCAAGCTAGACTTCGGCCCCTGGCAGCAGATCTTCTACGCCGAATTCGACGGCCAGCGCGACAAAAGAGTCATCATTAAAGTGATGGGAGAATAGCCAACTTGGTTTATCCTCTTAGCCCATAGGAGCACGACAACATGACCGAAGAAATCACCGAACTGCACGAAAACGCCGAACACGCCCGGGAGCATCCCGATCTCGCCCCCATCACGCTGACCATGGCGGTGCTGGCCGTGCTGGTAGCAACCGTGTCGCTGCTCGGCCATCGTACCCATACCGAAGAAATCATTTTGCAGAACAAGGTCACCGACCAGTGGGCCTACTACCAGGCCAAAAACATCCGCCTTCACACCGACGAGTTATTCGCCGATCTGGCCGGCGTGGTCACCTCCAAGGACGC
>JBEKWX010000092.1:0-10632 GCA_049512675.1 Terriglobales bacterium
GTGCAGCTCACCGAAGGTGTTGAGGGCATGATTCACGTCAGCGAAATCAGCGCGGAAAAACGCATCAATCACCCGCAAGAGGTGTTGAAGGCCGGGCAAGTGGTCAAGGCCCAAGTGCTGGCGCTCGATACGGAAAAGAGGATCATTCGCCTGAGCATGAAACAGATGGTTCCAACCGGCCTCGATGAATACCTCGCCGAGCATAAAGAAGGAGACATCGTTACCGGGCGCATGGTCGATGTTTCCGAAGGACACGCACGCGTGGAACTTGGCGAAGGCGTGCTGGCAACTTGCCGAACTTCTGAGGCACGTTCCCAGGAGCGTTCCGAGGAACGTTCAGAGGAACGTGCAGCGCGGGAAGATAAGCGCGCTGAAGCGGATTCGCCGTCATCGTCAAAACCCGATCTGTCGTCGCTCGGCTCCATGTTGCAGGCACGCTGGAAGAGCGGCGGCGCCGCCGGCGAGACTAAGCCGGAAGCCTTGCGGGCAGGGCAGATCCGCAAATTTCGGATTGCCAAGCTCGACCCTGCGACAAAGAAAATTGAATTGGAATTGGAGTAGTCCCGGACCTGCTTCGGGAGAAGACCATGTCCCAGCCCTTGATTCTCCTCGCCACACCATGCTTTGGCGGCATGGTTTCGCAGGGTTACATGTTATCGGTGATACGGCTCATGAGCTATGCGAAATCCGCTGGCTTCGACGTGTCGCTATCGATGCTGGGCTATGATGCCCTGATCTCACGAGCGCGCAGCACGCTGGTCGCCGCATTTTTGGACAATCCCGCCGCTACCCATCTGCTGTTTGTCGACGCCGATATCAGCTTTGAGCCGCAGCAAGTCGAGCGGCTGCTGCGGTTCGATAAGGATTTTACCGGGGCGCTCTACCCGCTCAAGTCGATTGATTGGGATTTCATCCCGCAACGCTGTGTGGAGCGCGGCGAGAGCGTGCAACAGGCTGCCCTGTCCTATGTGGGGACTTTCTGCCCCGAAGCGGAGCGTAAGCAGGAAGGGGATTTTGTCACGGGAATTTATGCCGGTGGCGGGTTTCAGCTTCTCCGCCGCGGTGCTTTGGAGCGCATGATTGCCACTTATCCCGAAACTCATTTCAGCCGCGTGCATGGCCTGCCCATGTCGGGCACGCGGCGCGAAGCGGTGCAGAGTTCAAATCTCTTTGCGCTTTTCGACTGCATCATCGACGCCGAGGCCGGCGCCTATCTAAGCGAGGATTATTCATTTTGCCTGCGCTGGCGGCGGATCGGCGGCGAGGTCTGGATTGATGCCGCGAGCAAATTGACCCACTCCGGTCCCTACGAATTCGTCGGCGACCACGCCTCGCGCTTCTCTAGCTCGAAGCCGGGAGCACGATAATCTCCCGCCCGATTTCGCCTGCACTCTCTTCCGAATTAGAATGATCGCCATGCAAAACGCAACGCCGGCGGCCTTTGCGGTGCTTGTGCTGGAGCTCGCGCCGGCCGCAGTATTTGGATTTGCCGGGGAGCGGGTTGGCCGGGCATGCGCCCGCTGGCCGTCAAGCCTACGAACCGCCTTACCGGCGCTCTGCGCGCTGCCTTACGTTTTGATTTCCTACTCGCAGCAGATGTTTTCGTGGCAATGGTGCGCTCTTTACGCAGTGCTGCCCGTGGCCATCGCGTGGCTGCTGGGGCAGGCTGCAATCGCCGATCCTGAACAACGCGGCAATTGGCGGGACGCGATCGTTCTGCTCACGCTGGGGCTGGCGGTTGATTTGCGCTGGTTCGAGCCGGCATGGCCGAGCGGGCTTGCGGGCTGGGGGAAACTGCTCCTCGTGGATGCAGGGCTGTATGGATTCGTTGCGATCCGGCAGCTTGGCGGGACCGGCTTTGACTTTCACCTCCGCTGGAGCGATTGGAAAACCGGGCTGCGGGAACTGGCTTTCTTTGCGCCATTGGTTGTGGGGCTGGGGCTGGCGATGGGCTTTCTCCATCCGCATGGCAACGCGTTGCACTTCTCGATGATTCCTACCTGGATCTATATTTTCATTTTCATTGCGGTTCCAGAAGAACTTTTCTTTCGCGCGTGGGTGCAAAATCTGCTGGAGCGGCGGGTGGGACGACGTGCGGCGCTCGGGATTACGGCCGTCTTGTTCGGGCTCTCACATTTCAACAAACGTTCGGCGCACTTCAACTGGCGCTATGTCTTGCTGGCAAGCCTCGCCGGGATTTTCTACGGCCGGGCTTGGCGCGAACAGCGGCGAGTGCCGGCGTCGGCGATCACGCACGCCAGCGTGGACGCCATCTGGACGTTCTGGTTTTAGCGTGGGCCGGACCGTCCTCCGGAGTCGCGGCTTCGAAAATGTGACAGTATAGAGACAGGCACATGGCAACTGATTCGACAACTCTTCCCGCGGTTCCCACTGCCTTTCGCCGGTGCTACGTTTGGGCCCAGATACTCGTTGCGTTTCTGTTCGTGGAGTTTGCGATTTGGGCGCCAACGCCGGAGATCCGGAACCGCTGGGCCGCCATCGCGGCCAGCACGATTCTGATCCTCGTCGTTACAGACGTGCTGCTTGACCGCTCGTCGCGGCCGCCGTTGTCGTCTCTCCAGCGGCTCGGGCTTGGGATGCCGAAAATGTTCGGCGCGAGCGTGGTGCTGGGGATTAGTTTGGCAACGATTGTTTTCATGGTGATGGTGGTGAGCTGGGCGGGCGGCCAGATTCCCGCCAATCCGACTTGGTTTTTGAATTTGCGGTTGGCATGGGGTTACGCGATCTGGGCCATGCTTCAGGAATTCATGCTGCAATCGTTTTTCTTCACTCGCTGGGAAGAGCTGTATGGAAGCTCGGCTGCGGTTTGGATCACGTCCACGCTTTTTGCCGCCGCCCACCTGCCCAATCCCGTGCTTACTACCGCGGCGCTTATCGGCGCCCTTTTCTTCTGCGAAATGTTCCGCCGCTACCGCAGCATCTATGTCCTCGGGATTGTCCACGCGATGCTGGGACTGACCATTGACATCCTCATGCCTGACAGTTTGCTGCACCACATGCGGGTGGGGCTTGGATATCTGCGCTACCGATGACCCGAAAAGTCACAAAACTCTACAGTTCAGGGTGGGCTGGAGAGCTATGATCCCAGTAAGACAGCACCCAATGCGCGCGATTCTATGAGGGGTTCCAGTCTTCACTTTCTGGTGATCAAGGGTAGGTTGCCCCTGGAGTTCGTCCTTCTATTCCTCTTCTGGTTTCAGGTTCTCGTGTTTCAACCGCATCTGTTGCGGGGGCAGGCGGTTGCTCCGGCGGCTGGAGGGCGAACCATTCACGGCGTGGTGAAGTCGGGGAATATGCCGATTCCCGGCGCTGGAGTATCCGCGGCGAATGCGGACACCAAGGAACAGGTCAATACGTCGACGGATGTGGACGGCAGTTACTGGTTGCGGATTCCCGCCGACGGGCACTATACCGTCCGGGTACAGATGGCGGCGTTTGCCGCGGGCGCGCAGGACGTGGTGCTGGATGCGACCCATCCGGACGCGCAGGCGAACTTTGAACTGGTGCTGCTTTCGCGGGCACGCGAGGCTGGCGCCGAGAGAGAACAGCGGCGCGCGAATGCGGGCGGGCGCGGCTTCCAGAATCTTTCCGTGTTTCAGAATGAAGCGGGGCAGGATTCGGGCAGCGGTTCGGGCGGGGGTTCGGCCAGTGGTTCAATGAGCGACGTAGCGCCCGCCGGCATGCCGGTTCCGGGGATTGCACCGAGTAGTGCTACTGAATCTGTGGCCGTTTCTGGCAACACTTCCAATTCGTTCAATGCCATGAGCGCCGACCAACTGCAGCAGCGCTTCGACGATGCGCGCCAACAGGGCGCAGGATTCGGAGGCGGGGGCGGATTTGGCGGTCCGGGGGGTGGGCCGGGGGGTGGTCGCGGCGGCGGTGGGTTTGGGGGCGGAGGCCCGATGGGTTTTGGGCGGCGGGGTTTCGACATCAATCGGCCGCATGGGTCGTTATATTACGGCGCGGGCGATTCGGCGCTGAATGCATCGCCGTTTGCGCTCACCGGCGAGCCGGAGGAAAAGCCGGCGTATTTCCAGAACAGCTTCGGCGGCTCGGTGGGCGGGCCGCTGAACATTCCTCATATCTATCACGGCGGGAGCAAGACTTTTTACTTCATCAACTTCAACGGCAAGCACGGAGGCAATCCTTTCGATCAGTTTTCGACGGTGCCGACGCTGCTGGAGCGGCAGGGAAACTTTTCTCAGGCCACACACCCTTCGGGAGCGGCGGTGCAGATTTTCAATCCTGCGACCAACGCCCCCTTCCCCTGCAACCCTACCTGCAACACGATTCCGCAGGCTAGCCTCAACTCGGCAGCGCTAGGATTGTTGCCCTATATTCCGATGCCGAATTTGCCGGGCACCTATCAGAACTTCCACTACGTGACCTCCGCCACGAGCGACAGCGACGATCTGAATATACGCTTGAACCACAGCTTTGGCGCAGCGCCCGCGGGCGGACGCCGCGGCGGAGGGCGCAACGCTCCACGCAACAGCTTGCAGATCGGCTTCCATTACCATCAATCGAGCGCTACGCTGACGAATCCGTTCCCGAGCGTTGGCGGCAGCACCACCGTCCGCAGCTTTGACATTCCGGTGTCTTACACGCGCAGCATCGGAAAGCTCACCAATATTGTTCGCGCCGACTTTAACCGCAGCCGGACGCGCACACAGAATCTGTACGCTTTCAATAACGACATCACGGGTAGGCTGAGAATTACGGGAGTTTCAACGAATCCGTTCGATTGGGGACTGCCGAATCTTTCTTTTACCGATATCGCCAGTCTTCAGGACACGGCTCCTTCGCTCACGCGGCCCCAGACTTACACCTTCTCCGACAATGTGATCTGGAATCATGGCAAGCACACCTGGCGCTGGGGGGGAGACTTCCGGCGCGTGCAGGTGAATACGGAAACTGCCAGCAACCCGCGCGGCTCGTTCGTCTTCACGGGCACCAATACCGCGCAGGTGAGTGGCGGAAATCCGGTGACCGGGACGGGGTACGATTTTGCGGATTTCCTGTTGGGATATGCGCAGCAAACTTCAGTACAGTTTGGGGGAAATAACTACTTCCGCGGCAATTATTGGGATTTGTATGCGCAAGATGAATGGAAGATGCGCGCGAACCTTACGCTCAATCTCGGGGTGCGCTACGAATATGTTTCGCCGCTGACGGAAGTAAACAATCGCATTGTGAACCTCGAGCTTTCTCCCGGAGTGCTGAATCCGGCGCTGCCGCTGGGCACAACGCCGGTGACGCCGATTCTGCCGGGGCCGAACAGCGGCCTGCCGGCGAGCCTGGTGCGGCCGGATCGCAAGGATTTTGCGCCGCGAATCGGATTTGCGTGGAAGCCGTTTTCCAAAACAGTGGTGCGCGGCGGATATGGCATCAACTACAACACCGGCGCTTATCAGGGCATCGCGCAGCAGCTTGCCCTGCAGCCGCCGTTCGCTACCGCGGCGACCAACGTTCAGACGGCCTTTCCGTCTCCTCCCAACCTGACGCTCGAAAACGGATTTCCCGCCGCGCCTCCCGGCGCCATCACCAACAATTATGCGGTGAATCCGAATTACCGGTTGGGCTATGTGCAGATTCGCAATCTGGACATTCAGCAGCAGATTCGCCCCACACTGCTGCTGAATATCGACTACACCGGAACCAAGGGAACGGATCTCGACATTCTGGAAGCGCCCAACCGAACCGCGACCGGGATTCGTATTCCCACGAACGTTCAGGTGGTTGACGCCTTCACCTACGAAAACTCCGTCGCGGATTCGGGGGCCAACGCGGGATCTGTGCGGCTGCGCAAGCGGTTGGCGGGAGGAGTTGCGATCGGCGGCATCTACACCTTTTCCAAGTCGCTGGACGATGCATCTTCCATCGGTGCGGGTGCAACCTCGGTGGCGAGCACTCCCGGATTGGGCGCGGGCGGCACCGGCGCCGGCGGAGGCGGCGCTTCGACGAGCGGAGGCACGGCCAATGTGGCGCAGAATCCTTTCAATCTGTCTGCGGAGCGCGGGCTCTCCAGCTTCAACCAGACGCATAAGTTCACCGCCGACTATTTGTATGAGCTCCCCTTTGGCCACGACAAGCGCTGGCTGACGGGAGAGGCTCCGCTGCGCGCGGTTTTTGGCGACTGGCAATGGAGCGGCGATTGGACGATCGCATCGGGACTGCCATTCTCGCCACGACTGCTGGGCGACGTCAATGACGTGAACGCGGGAACCAACGGTACGCTGCGGCCGAACCTGGTTCCCGGGCAGTCGGTGAGTCTGGCGCACCCCTCGATTGCGGAGTGGTTCAATACCGCTGCATTCGCTCGGCCGACTTCCGGCACATACGGCGATGCGCGGCGCAACAGCATCATTGGCCCGGGCAGCAAAGTATTCGACATGGCATTCACGAAAATTTTCCCTTTGAAGGAAGCGCGCGTGTTGGAGTTCCGGGCTCAGGCCACCAACATTTTCAACAAACCGAATTACTCGTCGATTGATACGAACCTTAACTCGCCCACCTTTGGCCGGGTTACGGCGGCGGGGGCTATGCGACAGTTCACGATGACGGCACGTTTTCGTTTCTGATCTCGAAAAGGATTGCCATGACTCTCACACCGAATCGATTCGCCGATAGAGCTGTAGCGGTGCTGTTGGCGCTGGTGTTGTTGTGTGCTGCTTCGCCTTCGCAGCAGCAGACGGACTATGTGTTTCACGCGGAATCCGATCTCGTGCTGGTGAATGTGACGGTGAGGGACAAGAGCGGAAAGTTCGTGCCGGGACTGAAACCGGGAGATTTCACAATTTTCGAGGATAACAAACCGCAGAAGATTGTTTCTTTCGATGTGGAGAACGTCGATGCCGTGCCAGCGTTGGATGTGGCGCAGGCGAAGCCTTTGCCGGAATCCGCGCCTGGGGAGACGAGTCCGGCGGCTTCCGCGGCGGGCCAGTTCGATTCCCAGTTTAAGGATCGGCGTCTGATTGTTTTGTTTTTCGATCTCTCGGCCATGGAACCGGATGAAATCGACCGCGCGGTTACGTCCGCCGAACACTATGTCGATGCACAAATGGCGCCCGCCGACTTGGTGTCAATTGTTTCGCTTGGAAGTTCTCTGCTGGTGAATCAGGACTTCACAACGGATCACGCGCTGCTGAAAAAACAATTGGACGCATTCAGCACGGGCAGCGGCCAGGGTTTCGAGGAAGGCACCACGGGCACGACCGAGGGGACGCCCGACACCGGCCAGCCCTTTACCGCCGACGATACGGAATACAACATCTTCAACACCGACCGGCGGCTGGAGGCTTTGCGCTCGGTGGCGGAAAAGCTGGCGCACGTGCAGCAGAAGAAATCGCTGATTTATTTTTCCAGCGGCATGGACCGCACCGGCATCGAGAATCAATCGGAACTGCGTGCGGCGGTGAACACGGCGGTGCGTTCGAACATGGCCTTTTACACCATGGACATGCGCGGCCTGCAGGCGCTGGTGGCGGGCGGGGAGGCCCAGAACGCCAGCCTGCGCGGCGTTTCCGCGTATTCCGGACAGTCGACTCTCAATGCCTTGAATTCCAATTTCACCACGCAGGAAACGCTGGTGACCCTGGCGAGCGATACCGGCGGACGAGCTTTTCTCGACTCCAACGACTTCAGCAAGATTTTCAAGGGAGTGCAGCAGGACACGTCGACTTACTATCTGCTCGGCTATCACAGCACGAACCCCGCGCGCGACGGGCGTTACCGGCGCATCGTGGTGAAGAGCAACCTGCGCGACGTGAAGATCGACTACCGGCGCGGCTACTATGCACCCGCCGACTATCAGCATTCCACGAAGGACGACAAGGAGCGGCAACTGGAGGAGGAACTTGCATCGGAGTTGCCGGCTACGGATTTGCCGCTGTATCTGGGCGTCTCCTACTTCCGGCTGGAGGGCAACAAGTTTTTCGTTCCCATCTCGCTAGTGGTGCCGGGGTCGCAGATTCCGTTCGTCCGCAGCAGCGACCGCGACAAGGCGACGCTGGACGTGATTGGAATGGTGCTCGATAACGCACACCATCCCTTGAACAGAATTCGCGACACGGTGAAACTCGCGGTGAGCACATTGGCCGAAGTGCAAAAAAAGAATGTGCAGTATGACACCGGGATGAGCCTGCTGAGCGGCAAGTATCACCTGAAATTTGTGGTGCGCGAGAATCAGACCGGCCGCATGGGATCGTTCGAAACCGACATCGAGGTGCCGGAGTTAAAGGCACTGCCGCTGAAGATGAGTTCGGTGGTGCTCGCCAGCCAGATTGAAACGGTAAAGAAGGCTGCGAACCTGAACCCGCTGGTGCATGACGGTTCCGAGATTATCCCGAACATCACGCACGTCTTCTCGGCGGCGCAGCACCTGCTTCTTTATTATGAGGTGTACGATCCCGCGCGGCCGGCGGCTGCGGAGTCTGCAAGAGGCACGGATTCTGCCAGAGGCGAAGCCAACAAGGCCGGCATCCGGCTCTTGTCCAACGTCGCCTTTTTCCAGGGCAAAGCCAAAGCCTACGAAAGCTCGCTGGTCGAATTGACGGAATTGAATGCGCGTGAGCGAAAGGCTGCCATCTTCCAGTTAGACGTGCCGCTGACCTCGCTCAAACCCGGTTTTTATACCTGCCAGGTAAATGTGATCGATGACGCCGGGGGCCACTTTTTGTTTCCGCGGCTGGCCTTGTTGATCCGGCAAGAGAGTTCGAGCCCGGTGCGCTGAAAACAGCAGCGCTGGACCAGAAGGTCCGCGCCAATTTTTCTGACAGGTTCTTGTCCTGAAATTTCGCGATTACGAGCCCGCGGCGAATCCGCCGAGGTGTGCCACCGTGAGGCGCAGATACTTGTAGGGATTTACCGGAACGTCGTTGATGCGGACTTCGTAGTGGAGGTGAGGCCCGGTGGTGCGTCCGCTTGTACCCACGTAACCGATGGTGTCGCCGCGGTGAACGTATTGACCGGCGGTGACAGCGAAGCTGGAAAGGTGGCCGTAGCGGGTGCTGATGCCGTGTCCGTGGTCGACCATGATGGCGCGTCCGTAGCCGCCCAGGTAATCGGCGAAAGTAACGGAGCCGTCCGCCGGAGCGATCACAGCCGAGCCCACAATGGCGGAGATATCGACGCCGGAGTGGAAAGCGCCTTCTCCGTTAAACGGATCGATGCGCTCGCCGAAGGAAGCGGTGACCTGGCCCTCGACCGGCCAGAGGTTCGGAGCCGAATTGGCCCGGATCCAGTCGGCTGTGGTCGAGTTCTTGGTGAGGCCGAGTGAAATGCCAACGCTGGCCGCGCCGCTCAGCGCGGAGTGCTTTAGCGCGTAAAGCTGGTCGAGCGAAGAGTGCACCTGGGCTTCCTGAATCTGCTCGGTCGAAGCGACAACCATCGCCGGATTCGACTTGAGGCCGTACAGCGCGGAAACCTCGCTGGCCAGCGAGCCCAGAGAAGCTACCTGAATGTCACGTTCCTTGGCCACCTGTTCCAGGCGCGAATAACGGTCCTTGAGCTGGGCCTGCTCGGTACGGAGCTGGTTATAGTGGGCGACTTTCTGCAGCATCCGGGTATAAGAGCTGGCGATACCCGTAAGGCAGAGTGCACCGATGGCCAACCCCGCCAGAAGGACGTACAAATAATGGACGGGAATGGAGATCTTGCGAAGCTGTCCGGCTTCGTCGCGGGCTACGAAAAATATATAGAAACGTTTATGCAATATGGCTTCCCGTATAAAAATTTCCAGCTTCGGAATCCTGCCGGAGCGGAACTGTCATGCTCGGGCTCGGAATCCTGATTCCACCTGCCATCAGGGCAGGTTGGCTCTATCCAAAACCACGGAACCAGGCAAGCCGAAATCCGATATCGCTGCAACTGATTCATGTTGCAGTAGTTGGTTCGGCAAAGTGTATGTGAACGACGAGTTACACGGTAACAAACCTGATTCCCCCTGTCAACCTCGCTATGCCCTTGTGGCAGGTTACCAAGGCAGCGGTAATTGGCGTGTCCATCCGGGCAGATTACCGGGGTAAGGGGATTCAGGCGCCGGTTATCCGGCGGCCAGCGAAGGCACGCGGGGCCCTGGGAGCCGGGGTATAGTGATGGGTCATGCCGCTTAGCGAGAAGAAACTGATTCAGGAGATCCGCCGAATGGCCGGCGCCCGCGGAAGCCAGTCGGTGCGAACCGGCATCGGCGATGACTGCGCGGTGCTGCGCGTTCGTCCGGGACATGACCTGCTGGTGACCACCGACTTCACGATCGAGAAGGTGCATTTCCGCCGGGATTGGCACCGTCCCGAACTGGCGGGGCAGCGCTGCTTAACGCGCGGGCTGAGCGACATCGCGGCGATGGGCGGCAAGCCGCAAGCGGCATTTTTATCGCTGGCCGTGCCGGGTGACCTGCCGCAGAAGTGGGTGGACCGCTTCCTGAAGGGTCTGCTGGAGCTGGCGGAAGAATTCAAGGTTCCGCTGGCCGGTGGCGACACGGCAGAGTCGACGGGCGGGATTCAGGCTGACATCGTGGTGGTGGGCTCGGTGCCCAAGGGAAAAGCGGTGCTGCGGTCGGGGGCGAAGCCGGGCGAGCGGATTTATGTGACCGGGGAACTGGGCGGCTCGGCG
>JBEKWX010000093.1:0-10625 GCA_049512675.1 Terriglobales bacterium
GGATACTCATCGGCGACCGAGAAGCTGGAGGTCGAGTATGTCCGCGTGCGCAAGCCGGATGGGCAGGTGGTGGTGACGCCGGAATCGACGGCGCAGGATTTCGCTCCCGATGTGCTGAAAGAAGCTCCGATGTACAGCGACTATCGGCAGCGGCATATTTCCGTGGCGGCGCTGCAGCCTGGCGACACGCTGGAATACCGCACGGTGACGCGGGTTCTCACGCCGCTGGCGGCAGGAAACTTCTGGTACGAACACACATTTCCGAAGGGGGTGGTGGTCAACGAAGACCGGCTGGAGATTGACGTTCCGAAGGCGCGGGAGGTGAAGCTCAAAACGCCGACGCGAAAGCCGGAGATTCAGGAGACCGGAGACCGCCGCATTTACACCTGGGTGGTGAAAGACATCCAGCCGGAACGCGACAAAGATAAAGATGAGGCGGACGAGGACGTCCGCCCGGATGTGCAGTTGACGACTTTCACCGACTGGAAGCAGGTCGCGCAATGGTATGCCAAGCTGCAGGGCGAGCGCATGACGGTGGACGACAGCGTGCAAAAAAAAGCCGAGGAGCTCACCAAAGGAGCGGACACTCCTACAGAAAAGGCGCGACGGCTCTACGATTTCGTCGCGCGAAATGTGCGTTACGTGAGCATCTCGCTCGGGATCGGGCGCTATCAACCGCACTCGGCCTCGGACGTTCTGCAGAATGGTTACGGCGACTGCAAGGACAAGCACACGTTGTTTTCCGCGATGCTGCGAGCGGAGGGAATTCAGAGTTATCCGGTGCTGATCGACAGCACCCGCAAACTGGATGCGGACGTTCCCTCGCCGGCACAGTTCGATCACGTGATCACAGCGGCTCGACTGGGGACGGGAACCGCGCTGACCTGGCTGGACACGACTCCTGAAGTGACGCCCTTTGGGCTGATTCTTTACCTGTTGCGAAACAAAGAAGCAGTGGTGGCGTCGGAGGATAGCGAGGGAGGTTTGCAGCGGACGCCGGCGGATTCGCCGGTCAAGACGTTCATGCGCTTCACGCTCGACGGCAAGTTCAGCGAGTTTGGCGCGCTCGATGCGGCGCTTGAGTTTACCGCCCAGGGAGATCGCGATTGGCCGATGCGTGCAAGCTTTCGGCGATTTCCGCAGCCGCAGTGGAAAGATTTTGTGAAGGCCCTCTCCGCGAGTTGGGGCTTGCCGGGTGACGTCGATGACGTTCAGCTCGATTCCATCGAGGACACGAGCAAGCCTTTTCATTTGAAATATCACCTGCACCAGGACCGGTATTTTGTGGTGCCAGCGGCGAGTGTGGATTTTCGCCCGATCCCGCCGCTGGGGATGCCTGCGATTCGAGCGTCGGAAAAGAGCACGGAGCCGTTGAACATCGGTCCCGCTGGTGAGATGGACTACCGGGCCCGCTTGCATTTTCCGTCCAACTACACGGTGCACACGCCGATCGCGGTGAAAATGACGCGAGATTATGGCGACTATTCATCGTCCTATTCGCTGAGCAAGGGAATTCTGGAAGGCGAACGCAAACTTGTCGTGAAAGTGAATGAGTTGGCGGCGGCGCGCCGCGCGGACTACGAATCGTTTCGCAATGCAGCGCACAGCGATCAAGACCAGGTGTTGTCGTGCACCATCCTGACGCCGTCGGGGCAAGGGGAGCAGACGGCGGCTTCGAAGATGGAAGGAACTCCCGCGGAGCTGCACAAGGCGGGAGTGAAAGCGCTACAGAGCAAGGATTATCGCACGGCGATCGACCTGCTGAAGCGCGCACTGGACGGGGATGCGAGCCTGGCGAATCCGAATATGGCGAATTCAAGTCTGCCGAATTCGAGCTTGAAAGACGGCTGGTATGACCTGGGACTGGCCTACGCCGGAGCCAACCATCATGCGGAGGCGATCGCGGCGTTTCGCAAGCAGATCGAGTTGGATCCGAATCATAAGCACGCAAACGGCGACTTGGCGATGGAACTGCAACAAACGGGGAAAACCGACGAGGCGATCACGGCGTATCGCAAGCAGCTGGAGTCGGCTCCGTACGAGAAGGCGGCGCACAAAAATCTCGGCTTGTTGCTGGCGCAGTTGGGACGTGACGCCGACGCGCGCACGGAACTGGAAGCGGCCGCCGCGATTCCTCCGGATGATCCGGAAACGAAGATGGCGCTGGCGCAGGTGTATGGGCGGCTAGGAGAAAACGCGCAGTCGCAAGAGTTGATGAAGGGACTGACGGGCAGCGCGGGCGCGGATTCGAGTCAGGATATCTTCGCGGCGGCATTGAAGAACGACATTGATCCGGCGCAAACCGAGAACGATGCGCAGCAGGTTCTATACGATATTGGAGGACAGTTCGACTCCGGCGAGTTGGATCGACTGGGGCCGTCTGCATTCTCGTCGATGCGGCTGGTGGCGCTGGCGTGGGCGCGGATGGGATGGGCGAAATTTCATCGCGACGAAAATCTGGCGGCGATGCAATTTCTCACGTCGGCGTGGCTCTTGAGCCAGTCGGGAACAGTTGCGAACCGGTTGGGGCAGGTGCTCGAAAAGCAAGGCCAGCCGGAAAAGGCGCGCCATATGTATGCGCTGGCCGTGGCAGCGGGCGGAAGCGCTAATGAAGTGCAGGATTCGCGGGCGCGCTTGGCGAAGCTAGCCGGCGATCCTGCGGCAGTGGAGAAAGATATCGCGCTGGCGCCAACCGAGCTGGTGCAAGCACGCACGGTGAAGCTCGGCGCGATTACTAGCCAGCCGGCTTCGGCGCGGTTCAACCTCGTGTTCGACAGTTCGCCTCGTCCCGAGCGCGCCGAGTTTGTTGACGGCGACGAAAGTCTTCGTTCAGCGGGCCAGCAACTGCGCGAGAAGGATTTTCCCGTGAGATTTCCGGATGTGTCGTCGGTGAAAATCGTTCGCCGCGGGATGTTGAGCTGCGGCGGTTCGGGATGCAGCATTGAGTTGCTGCCGATCGAGAAGGACGCGTCTTCGGGAGCCGCAGCGGCAGCTTCGAACAAATAAGTTCGATAGTCTCCTGTGTAGAGGCGCGGCTTGCCGCGCCTCCGTCGTCATCCCTTGATTTCAGTTCACGCCAGCCGCCCGGCTGCGTGCGGCGTCCCCTCGACGCTCGCACATGGACTCCGATAATCTAATGAGTTCTCTAAGGGAGGTCCTGCCCATGCGGGAGGCCGTCGAACGACTGTGGCCGGAAATTCAGTGGATCAGCGATCCCAAACTTCGGGAGCAGGTGACGCAGGCCTGGATCAAGGCGCTAGAGCGCAGTTCGCTGAAGCCTGATGACCTGAATCAAATTCCTTTTACTCTGCTGGTTCCGAATTGTCCGATCACCTTCATGGAGCACAAGCGCTGCGTGGTGCATATTGCGCGCGACAGTGCGAAAGCGATGACGAACTTTATGGGCCGAGCACTGCCGATCGACGCCGACGTGGTGATTGCCGGTGCGATCCTGGCCGATGTGGGCAAGTTGCTGGAGTACGAAATCGGTCCAGACGGCAAGAGCCGGCAAAGTGAGCGCGGCGAAGCATTGCGACATCCGTTTACCGGAGTCGCGCTGGCGATGGAGTGTGGTGTGCCGGACGCAGTGTGCCACATTATCGCCGCGCACGCCGCCGAAGGCGATTTGGTGAAGCGTACGACGGAAGCGTTCATTGTGCATCAGGCCGATTTCATGGCGTTTCTGCCCTTCAAGAATCCGAAGAATGTGAAAGTGAAATGAGCGCGTGACGACCATCTCTCTACCTACGACAGGGTGAAACTATGTCTCAATGGCTGCGGTCGAACAAGGCTCGCACACTATTTCTCTACTCGTCATGGGTTGTTGTGTGGATGGGAGTCTTCGTGGTTTTTATGTTTACTCCGTGGTTCTCAGAGATCGAGGCGCGACCGAGGGCTGACCTGTTTCTGCGGATATTAGTATCCCCATTGGCAATTCTCGCTGCGCCAGCTTCGATTGTCCTCTGGTTTGGAATGGTGGCCTTTTGTTTATTCGAAGACCCTTCCCCGGTCAGCCACAAGGTCCTGTGGTTCTTCCTCTTCTTCGCGACGGCGAGCTTCGGATCAACGGCGTACTTCTTCAAGGTCTACAAGAAACAAGTACCAGGTGCGACCGCAGTATTGTCATCCCGTATGAATTGATTTGAGGAGAAGCCAGTGCCAGCCAAAGAAGCCGCCGCCAGCAAGGAAACCATCACCGCGACCATGTCCCGCTGGGCCGCGGGACTTGAGTACAAGCAGCTCTCGCAAGACGCGGTGCACCATGCCAAACGCTTTCTGCTCGATTCGGTGGGCTGCGCGCTCGGCGGATATCGGCAGCATGACGTGATCATCGCACTCGAAGTGCTGAAAGAGATTGCTGGCCGCGGGCCGGCGACCGTGATCGGCACCGGCCAAAAGATGGACGCAGTTTCGGCGTCGCTGGCGAATGCCCTGATGATCCGCTGCATGGATTACAACGATATTTACTGGAAGCAGGATCCATCGCATCCCTCCGATATTTTTCCGGCCGCGATGGCGTGTTGCGAGCGCGCCAAGAGCGATGGCAAGGAATTGATCGTTGGATTTGTGCTTGGCCACGAGTTCGAGATGCGTTTGTGCGAAGCGGCGTTTCCGGGGATCCGCGAGCGCGGCTGGCATCATGCGACGCTGACGGCCTTTGTCTCGCCGATCGTGGCGGGACGCGCGCTGCATTTGAGTTGGGAACAGATTCAGCATGCCATCGGGATTTCAGCTTCCCGGCATTGCACGATGGGCGCGGTGACTGCGGGCAAGCTGACGATGATGAAGAACACTGTCGATCCGATGGCGACGCAGAGCGGCGTGCTGGCGGCGCTGCTGGCCGAGCGGGGCTACAGCGGTCCCGAGCACGTGATCGACGGCAAGGAAGGATTGGTGCACTGCTTCGGTCCGGAGTGGAAACAGAATTTGCTGACCGATGGACTCGGCGAGTCGTGGCGAATCACGAAGTGCGGGATGAAATTTTTCCCGACTGAGGCGCTGACGCACGCACCGATTTCGGCGGTGCTTGACCTGGTCAAGAACAACGACCTGCATCCGGACCAAGTGGAGAAGATTCAGATTCGTTCTCTGGCGCGCGCGGCTGACATTCTATCTGACCCGAGCAAGTACGATCCGCATACCAAGGAGACGGCCGACCATTCACTGCCCTACGTGATTGCAGCGGCGCTGGTGGACCGGCAAGTGACGCCGGCGCAATTCGAGATGAAGAAGATTATGGACCCGACGGTTCGCGCGCAACTGAAAAAAGTTGAGGTCGTGGCCGATCCCGAGATCGAGAAGGTTTTTCCGGCGCTGCAGCGGGTAGTTGTGAACATCACGACCACGGACGGGCGAAACTTGTCGAAGCAGCTCGACTATCCGAAGGGCGATCCGCGAAATCCGCTGAGCGATGCGGAAATCGAAGAGAAATTCCGCGCGCTGGCGGAGGGCGTTCTTTCGGCGAAGGCGCAGGCCAAGCTGATTGACGCGATTTGGAATCTGGAGAAGTGCGCGTCGGTGACGAAACTGATGGCGCTGATGAAGGCGGATGTAAAGAAAAAAAAGCAATCGAAGGGCGCCGAGCCGAAAGCGAAAGCGAAGCGGCGTTGAGAGTGAAGAATGGCTGATTTGAAAGCAACAATCGCATCAAGCCTGACGGCACGTTACAAGAAGCTGGCGAGTGTGGTCCGCGAACTGGCGGCGCCATTGAGCGACGAGCAGTTTTGGGCCAAGCCTTTTCCGTTTGGAAACAGTTTTGGCCATCTTGTGCTGCATCTCACCGGCAACTTGAATTACTTCATCGGGGCGCAGATTGCCGGAACGGGCTATGTGCGAGATCGTCCGCGGGAATTTTCGGAGGCGACGCGGCCATCCAAGGCAGAAGTGTTGAGGAAATTTGATCAGGCGATTGAGATGGTGCTCGGCGCGATCAATAGTCAGACGGCGGAAGACTGGTCAAAGAAATACACGGCAGTGGGTGTGGACTCGCGCGACCGGTTCGCCGTGGTGCTGCTATGCGCGACGCATCTGCATCATCACATTGGGCAGATGATGTATCAGGGATTTGAGTTGGAGCGGAAAAGCTGAGGTTTGTGTCGTGTGGTGACGGGGCTTTGCCCCGCCGGGGACGGGCAGAGCCCCGTCACCACACAACCGGGCCGGCATGCAGCCTCAGAAGAGGTTTTATATGGGTCAGACCATCGTTGAAAAAATCCCGCAGAAACACATGACCGAAGGGCCGGCGCGGCCGCTTCGGACAGGGGATTTCCTGTCGATTCGTCCGCACCGCTGCATGACACATGACAACACGTCGGCGGTGATGAGCAAGTTCAAAGGAATCGGCGCGAAGAAGGTGAAAGATCCACACCAGCTAACGTTCGCCCTCGATCATGATATCCAGAATAAGGATGAAGCAAACCTGAAAAAGTACGGCGCGATTGAAGCGTTTGCCAAAGAGCAGGGCGTGGATTTCTATCCCGCCGGGTCGGGCATAGGGCACCAGATTATGGTGGAGCGCGGGTATGTGGTTCCCGGTTCGTTCGTGGTTGCATCGGATTCGCATTCCAATATGTATGGCGCGCTGGGCGCGATCGGAACGCCGATTGTTCGCACGGATGCGGCCGCGGTGTGGGCCACGGGCGAATTCTGGTGGCAGATACCGCGGTCGATACAGGTCGTGCTGGAAGGTAAGCTGCCGGACGGCGTCACGGGCAAGGACATCATTATCACTTTATGCGGGCTGTATAACCACGACGAATGCCTGAACGCGGCAGTCGAGTTCACGGGGCCAGGAGTGGCTTCGCTCTCGATGGATGCCCGGCTTTCGATTTCGAATATGACGACGGAGTGGGGTCCGCTGGTGGGCTGGTTTCCGGTGGACGAAGTCACGATCCGGTATTTGCGCGGCGTTCACCAGCGGCTCAAAGCGACGGGTACTGGCGTCGAGCGGTTTTCGGAAAAAGACATCGACGGCTGGGAGAAGGATCCTACGATGCCGGATGCGGATGCGGTCTATGCGGCGCGGATTACGCTCGATCTCGGTCAAGTGACGCCGCATGTGTCCGGGCCCGATACTGTGCAAGCGATGCAGTCGCTGGCTGAAATTGAGAATAAGAAAGTTGCGATCCAGAAGGCGTATCTGATTTCGTGCGTGAATTCGCGGCTGGAAGATCTGGCGGCGGCTGCGAAGGTGCTCGAGGGTCAGAAAGTTGCCTCGGGCGTGAAGTTCTACTTGAGCGCAGCCAGTAAGTGGGTGCAGGAAGAAGCGGAGCAGCGGGGCATCTGGCAGACGCTGATGGATGCGGGCGCGCAGCCGCTGCCCTCGGGTTGTGGCCCGTGCATTGGGCTGGGCGTGGGATTGCTTGAGGCAGGCGAGGTCGGGATCTCGGCGACGAATCGAAACTTCAAGGGCCGCATGGGATCACGCGATGCGAAGTGCTACCTGGCGAGTCCGGAAGTAGTGGCGGCGTCGGCGATTGCCGGGTACATTCGCGGGCCGCATGAATTTGCGAATCGCGCGCCGCAGCGCGACTACACCGAATTGGCGTCGGCGTTTGGTGTCGCGGAGAAAGTTGAAATACTGGCGGGCTTTCCGCAACGCGTGAAGGGGCGATTGGTGTTCATGCCGCAGGATAACGTCAACACTGATGCGATTTACGGTAAGGACTATACATATCGCGACGATATGACTCCGGAAATGATGGCGAAGGTAGTGATGGAGAATTACGATCCACAGTTCGCCGCGCGCACGAAGGGGGGCGACGTGATCGTCAGCCAGTTCAACTTTGGCACGGGTTCAAGCCGTGAACAGGCGGTCACGTGTCTGAAGGCGAAAGGCATTCCGCTGGTGATTGCGGCCAGCTTCTCGCAGACTTATCTGCGGAATGCGTTTAACAACGGATTTTTGTGCATAGAGGTGCCGGAATTAGTGGCGCGTGTGCGCGAGCAGTTTGCGAGGGAGATTACGGAGAAGCAGAAGACGATCATTTCTGGGGACGAAATTGATATCGATTTCACTTCGAGTACGATCTCCTGGGGTGGGGAGACGTTTGCTTTCCCGGCGCTGGGAAGCGTGCCGCAGTCGCTGGTGATTGCCGGCGGAGTGGAGAACCTGGTGGCAAGACGGTTGGGCGTGGCCTAGATTTGGTCACCGCCGAGACGCAGAGGCCGCCGAGACAGAAGCAGGTCCTTCGCTCAGGATGACAATCTTGTTTTAGTTGTGGTTCTCTCGGCGTCTCGGCGGTACAAATTCCAAGGAGCATTATGGCGAAGTATACAGTTATTACCATGCCGGGAGATGGCATAGGAAACCAGGTTTTGCCGGAGTCTTTGCGGGTTTTGAAGGCGGTCGGCTTTGACGCTGAGTACATTCATGCCGATATCGGATGGGACTGCTGGTGTACGGAGGGTAATGCGTTGCCCGACCGTACGATCGAGTTATTAACCAAGCATAAGTTGGGACTGTTTGGCGCTATAACTTCGAAGCCGAACAAGGCGGCGCAGGCGGAGCTTAAACCCGAGATGCAGGGGAAGGGCTACGTCTATTACTCGCCGATCGTGACCATGCGGCAGAAATTCAATCTCGATATCTGCATGCGGCCGTGCGTCGGGTTCACGGGCAACCCGCTGAATTACATTCGGAAGAAAGCGGATGGCGGTTGCGCTGAGCCTGGTTTCGACGAACCAAAGATCGATACCACCGTCTTCCGTCAAGGAACAGAGGGCATGTACGCAGGCGTGGAGTGGACGAATCCCCCGGAGAACGTTCGCGCTGCGTTGAACAGTCATCCCAGGTTCAGGGCCTTCGCCAACGTGCCCGGACCGGAGATCGCGGTCAGTTGCCGCATCATCACTCGCAAGGCGGCCCAGCGCATCGTGACCGCGGCTTTCGAATATGCGAAAAAGCGCGGGTTCAAAGGTGTGACGATCTGCGAGAAGCCGAATGTCGTGCGCGAGACTTCGGGCATGATGGAAGAGGTGGCAAAAGAAGTTGCCAACAATTATCCGGGGATTGCGCTTTGGTCGACGAACATTGACGCGCAATTGATGTGGCTCAACAAAAATCCGGAGGAGTACAACGTGGTCGTGTCCTCGAATCTGTTCGGCGACATTCTTTCCGACGCGTTCGCGGGTCTGGTGGGTGGGCTGGGATTCGCGGCGTCCGGCAATATTGGGGATGACGTGGCGGTATTCGAGCCGACACACGGATCCGCGCCGAAGTATGCTGAGCTGAATCCGCCCATTGTGAATCCGATTGCGATGATTCTTTCGGCGGCGATGATGCTCGATCATGTGGGCGAAGGCCAGAAGGCGAATCGCATCCGCCAGGCGATTGCGGATGTGGTGCGTGAAGGAAAAGTACGGACCTACGATATGATGCGCTTTACAGGTGGTCCGAAAGCGATCAGTCAGGGTGCGGCTTCGACGGTGCAGATGACGGATGCGATTTTGGAGAAACTGCGATAACCACAGAGGACACAGCGGAGCACAGGGGATCACAGTAGCCCTGATTTTTTGTCCTAAGTTGAGGAAATTATGAGCAGCGCTGTCGAGACCACGTCCCCGCGTTCTGGCGAGGCAGGCCATTGGGGCAACGAAGTTCGGTCGGACGTGCACGTTGCTTTTGAGGGGCGTGACAGCGGCGGGGTCGAGATCTCGCTGCAGTCGCGGGTTGCGCCCTATTACGGCGCGGCGATCATGGATCAGACGCGAGAAGTTTTGGGTGAACTTGGAGTGAAGCACGCGCGGGTTGCGATTCATGATGAGGGCGCACTGCCTTTTGTCATCGCGGCTCGCGTCGAGGCGGCCGCGAGGCGCGCCGGGATCGCGCTCGGGAAACGCTCGCTGCCGCAGCAGCATCCGCTGCCGTCGCCGTCGCAGAAGGACCGGCTGCGTCGATCGCGTCTGTATCTGCCGGGCTCTGAACCGAAGTATTACATTAACGCCTCATTGCACGCGGCCGATGCCGTGATTCTCGATTTGGAGGATTCGGTGCATCGCGGAGAGAAAGATGCCGCCCGCATCCTGGTGCGAAATACTTTGCGGGCGGTCGATTTCGGATCGTGCGAGCGCATGGTGCGCATTAACCAATTGCCGCTGGGGCTCGAAGATCTGGCGGAAGTGGTGGGTGAGAGTCCGGACCTGATCTTGATTCCGAAGGTCGAGGAGCCTGAGCAGGTGCGAGAAGTGGATCGGATGATCGGCGAGATCAAGGCGCGCCACGGAATTATCCGGCCGATCTGGATCATGCCGATACTGGAGTCGGCGCTGGGAATCGAGAATGCATTTGCCGTCGCCACGGCGAGTGAAAATGTAGCGGCGCTGACGATTGGGATCGAGGATTATACCGCCGATCTGGGCGTGGTAAAGACCGTGGAAGGGCGAGAGTCGCAATATGCGCGGTCGCGCGTGGTGAATGCAGCGCGCGCCGCGGGCCTGCAGGCGATCGACTCGGTCTTCAGCGATGTCGCCGACATGGACGGTCTGCGACGTTGGGGAGAAGCCGCACGGGCTGCGGGATTCGAAGGCATGGGATGCATTCATCCCGGCCAGATTCGCGTGATCCACGAAGCGTTTCAACCCACCGCGGTCGAAATCGAAAAGGCGCAGAAAGTGGTTGCCGCTTT
>JBEKWX010000094.1:0-10595 GCA_049512675.1 Terriglobales bacterium
CGCCCGGCGCGCAGCTGGTGCGATTTTGCAGGTGGTGCGATTGTGAAAGATACGCTCGACTCCATACCAGCCGAACCATCCGCGGATCAGGAAAGCTTCGCCAATCGCAAGCTGATCCGCCCAACCCTCAATCGCGCCGACCACGCGCACAACAACCACGGCCCCAATCACCCGCCCGCCGAACGCAGGGATAGAGATCGAGACCGTGACCGATCCGCTGCTCCGGCCAAGAAGGCCGCGCCCAGCGAGCAGACCAACGCCGAAAATTATTATTACCAGAAGCAGATGCAGACCAAGACTCCCATGGTCATCGTGTTGCGCGACGGCGAGGAAGTCCGCGGCTATATCGAGTGGTACGACAAACATTGCATCAAGCTGAACCGCAACGGCGCCGCCAACCTGATGATCTACAAGCCCGCCATCAAGTACATGTTCAAGGAAGGCGAGAACGGGCGGAAATAGCTGTCAGGACACGGGAGCGTGATCGCCATGGGCTTTGACTTGGTCTGCCAACCCATTTTTGGATACCAGAGGCTCAGTCCTTCCTGGGGAGCAAAGGAGATCAGCTCATTTAACTACGATCTCGAAATGTCTCCGTCTTGAGCGTTGGCACGCACCCATACACCTTCTAGCATAGCTGGAACCCACTGCTCGGCGGGACAACTGCTCCAACTGTCTCTCATGAAAACAACACGCCTCGCCCCCTCCAGCTTGGCAGCGTCTCCGATATTGAGAATAAATAAAGAGCTATTTGAGAACGGGTTGCCGTTCAGCTCCCCAGCGACCGTTGCTTGCCGAAAGACGCTTGCCGGAGCGACGAGGCATTGATTTGCCGCGTCAGGTGGAGATAACGTTGGTCGAAGGTTCGAGTCCGAATACAGTGCCCTCATCCGGCGCAAGCTATTCACAAGATTGTGTACCGCGATACCAATTGCGTTTACCGCAGATAGATCTTCATTCACCATGCTTGCAAGTTGTCGCTTTGCGCGCCTAACCTTGCCACTGATCCTCCACCAGACCAGTTTGGGAACATTGGACGAACGAGGAGCTCTCACCAGCGTAGTCGCCGCGTCCCAACTCTTGGCGGTCGCGACGAACGTTTCAGAAAACAGGCGGCCCAAAATCTGCTGCGCATGCAGACCCAAAGACTCTTCAGCGCCATGACCCCTAACCCACTGCGCCAGGGGTTCAAGCTCTTCAGGCCCCAGCTTCACCTCAGGCACTTTAAGATTGAGGCGATTCCATAACGCCTCCTGGGCCGACTTGCGTTCCTTGGAGTCTCGAGGACTCATCGTCGGAAACCGTTTTCCAGCGTACGACAGAACACTCAAGGAGCGTTTGACAAAAAGCCAGTTGAGCGGCCAAGTTGCCGAATTGAATTGACGATCGATACGAGGATCGTTGTTTACGGCTTCGATCTCCTTGGATCGGAGACCTCATAGACATCGAGAAGACCAGGGATGTGGTTTCGTTTCAACTAATCCTCGCTTATGAGAGCCCCGGGGCCGACCACGCACAACGCCGCTACAGCTTCGGCAGCACAATCCCCTTCTGCGCCTGATACTTCCCCTTGCGATCCTTGTAGCTCGTCTCGCACACTTCATCGGACTGAAAGAAGAGAATCTGGCACAGGCCTTCGTTGGCGTAGATCTTCGCCGGGAGCGGCGTGGTGTTTGAGATCTCGAGCGTGACAAAGCCTTCCCACTCCGGCTCGAAGGGCGTCACATTCACGATGATGCCGCAGCGTGCATAGGTCGACTTGCCTACGCAGATGGTCAGCACATCCCGCGGAATCTTGAAGTACTCCACCGACCGCGCCAGCGCAAACGAATTCGGCGGGATGATGGCCACGTCGGCGTTAACGCTCACGAACGAGCGTTCGTCGAAATGCTTCGGGTCGACGATCGTACTGTTGACGTTGGTAAAGATCCTGAACTCGTCGGCTACGCGCAAGTCGTATCCGTAACTCGACACGCCGTAGGAGATCACTCCCGCGCTCACCTGCTTTTCAGAATACGGATTGATCATGTCGTGCTCTTGCGCCATGCGCCGGATCCAGCGGTCACTCTTGATCATGAAGCTCCTTGGGATTTGCAATTGGTAATTTGTA
The DNA here is from genome assembly GCA_049512675.1 of Terriglobales bacterium. Taxonomy (GTDB): domain Bacteria; phylum Acidobacteriota; class Terriglobia; order Terriglobales; family Acidobacteriaceae; genus Acidiflorens. Next base: position 2,111 of record JBEKWX010000094.1, read on the forward strand.
ATTGGTAATTTTGCGCTGAAACCAAACCCGGATGGGCACGGGGTTTCAATCACAAACTACAAATCACCAATTGCAAATTGCTTGGGCTGGTACTGCCATATTACGAGATTGATCACCCGGTTGACAATCTCGCTTATCTCCCTTAGCATCAATAACTTGAGACGTACCAATCCTGGGGAGACGGGGGACAGCCGTGATTAAGCTCGACATCATCAATGAAGTGGTCAACCGCACCGGGATCACCAAGACCAAAGCGGAGCTCGCCGTCGAAACCGTCTTCGAGAGCATGAAGAAGGCGCTCTCCACCGGCGACCGCATTGAACTGCGTGGTTTCGGCGTGTTCAACGTGCGTCCGCGCAAGACTGGCATCGGACGGAATCCGCGCACCGGCGCCGAAGTTTCCATTCCGCCGGGCAAAGCCGTCCGCTTCAAGCCGGGCAAGGAACTGCAGTCGATTGACTAGCGGCGCGAAAATTGCAGAGGTGAGAGGTTCGATTGCAGAAGGAAACCCGCACCTCTGCAATCTGACCTCGAACCTCTGACCTCGCTCATGTCCGAACCGACATCCTCTTTTCCGGCCACCCTCGAATGGGAACAGCAGCCTCAGCCCCAGGTCTGGGTAATCCGGCCGCCGCGCCAGCGCTGGTGGCTCTATGTACTGTTCCTGCTCCTGACCCTGTTCAGCACCACGGTGGTCGGCGCCCGCATGCAGGCCAACTTCCTGCGCCAAATTCCGGTATTTTCGCTGAGTGACGACACGCTCTCTCTGTTCCCCATCGGCTGGATCGCGCACCATCCCGCGAACCTGCTGCTGGGCCTTCCCTTCTCGCTCACGCTGATGTTCATCCTCTTCTCGCACGAGATGGGGCATTATCTCTACGCCCGCCATTACCGCGTGTATGCTACGCCGCCGTTCTTCGTGCCTTTTCCCAGCCTGATTGGCACGCTCGGCGCCTTCATCCGCATCAAGAGTCCCATCCCCTCACGCGCCGCGCTCTTCGACATCGGAATCGCCGGGCCAATCGCCGGATTCATCCCGGCCTGCGCGGCTTTGGTATACGGGCTCTCGCTCTCGCATCGTATCGCCGGTTCCGCGGCGTCAGAGATTCAATTGGGATTTCCGCTGGCCTTCCATCTGGCGGCGCGCCTGCTGCAACCCGCCGTGCCGCTCTCCACGCTCTCGCTGCATCCGATCGCGGCTGCCGCGTGGGTCGGAATGTTCGCCACCGCGCTGAACCTGTTGCCGGGCGGCCAGCTCGACGGCGGCCACATCATATTCTCCATCTCGCCTCGCCTGCATCGCTGGATGTCGCTGCTCACGGTCTTTGCACTCGTGCCACTCGGAAAATACCTTTGGACTGGCTGGTTCATCTGGGCCGTGCTGTTGGCCCTGACAGGCAGACATCCCCGCGTCCCACGTTATCCCGAGGCCTCCGGTGTACGCCGCATGCTCGCGATGTGCGCCGTTCTGATGCTGGTCCTGACCTTCACTCCCGCACCCTTCACTCACAGCTCCGGCCGAGAAGTCTGGCCAGAAATCCGCGACGGAAGCCGGGACACGTTGCACGATCTGCGCGACGGCGTTCGCCATCTGCTGCATCGAAAATAGTCACTTTCATCCAGGGAGTTTTTTCTGCCCAGAGGGGGAGTGAGCTAAGAGCTAAAAGCCAACAGCTGCCCTACATCAACCACACCGCATCCACATCCACAATCACCTGTGTGCGCGGGATTTTTCGCGCGGCAGCTTCGGCAAGCATCGCCCGCAAAAGCGCGTTCATCTTCTCGCGGCTGGGAGACTTCAGAATGAAGTGATAGCGGTAATCGCGTTTCAAGCGCGTGATGGGCGCCGCTGCCGGTCCAAGCACGCGAATGCCCTCATGCCGCGTCTTCTCAAACCAGCGCCCGAGTTGGCCCGACCATGTCAGCGCGTCGTCTAACTTCTCGGAGCGAATGAGCACATTCGCAATCGCACTGTACGGCGGATAGTGCATCCAGGCGCGGAACTGCAGCTCTTTTTCATAGAAGCCGGCAAAGTCATGCCGCGCCGCAAACTGCACCGCGTAGTGATCCTGAAAATAAGTCTGCAGCACAACCTTCCCCGGAGACTGTCCGCGGCCGGCGCGCCCCGCCACTTGCGTCAGGAGCTGGAAGGTTCTTTCGGCCGCGCGAAAATCCGGCAACCCCAGCGCCATGTCCGCCCCAACTACGCCGACCAGCGTCACGCCGTGGATGTCGTGGCCCTTCGCGATCATCTGCGTGCCCACCAGCATGTCGAGTGCGCCTTCATTCAGCGCGTTCAGCGCATGTTCGAAATCTTCCCGCCCGCGCACCGTGTCCCGATCAAGCCGCCCTATCCGCGCCTGCGGAAACATGCCATGCAGCAACTCTTCCAGCTTCTCCGATCCTGTCCCGACAAAGTACACGTACTCGCTGCCGCAATGCACGCATTTGTCGGGGATGTGCTCGACGTGCCCGCAATAATGGCATTCCATCTTGCGCTCGCGCTTGTGGTGGGTCATGGAGACGGCGCAGTTCTTGCACTGCAACGTCTTGCCACACGCGCGGCACAACACCACCGGAGAATATCCGCGCCGGTTGAGCAGCACCATGACCTGCTCCTTTTTCTCCAGGCGCTCCTGGATTTCCTCCGCCAGTTTGCGCGAGATCACCTGTTCCTGTCCCGTCTCTTGAAACTCCAGCCGCATGTCGACAATCTCGACTTCCGGCAACGGACGCATCTCTACGCGGTCGGGCAACTCCACGAGCGCATATTTGTTTTTCTTTGCGTTGAAGTAAGACTCGAGCGATGGTGTGGCCGAGCCCAGCACAACAACAGCGCCCGCTCCCGCCATCTTCGCCCGCATTACCGCGACATCGCGCGCGTGATAGCGCGGCGTCTCCTCTTGCTTGTACGACGAATCCTGTTCCTCGTCGACAATGATGAGCGCGAGATCGCTGACCGGCGCGAACACCGCCGAGCGCGTTCCCGCCACCACTCGCGCCTCACCGCGCCGTATGCGATGCCACTGCTCCGCCCGCTCCGCATCCGACAACCCTGAATGCAGGATCGCAACTTTGTCGCCGAACACCTGGTGCAGATCCGCCGCCACCGCCGGAGTCAGGCCAATTTCAGGTACCAGTAAGATCGACGACCGCCCCTGCTCCAGCACCTGGCGCATGCAGGCCAGATACACCGCCGTCTTTCCCGACCCGGTGATGCCGTGCAACAACAGGCCGGAGAATTTGCGCGAGCCCACGGCGTCGCCAATCTTGCCGAGCGCTTCTTTCTGCGCCGCGCTGAACTCGAACTCAAACGGAGACTGCCGAGGCTTGATTTTGGAAAATGTAAAGTCCTGCGCCTCATCAAGAACTTGAATCAACCCGCGGCGGACTAGCGTGCTCAGCGTAGTGCGCGGCACATCCAACCCGCGCAAGGCCTCGACCGCTAAGCGTCCTCCGGAAGCAGCCAGCGTCTCAATTACAACTCGCTGGTTCGCATTAAGCTTTTTCGCACTACCCGTTCCCGTGTGGTGACGGGCCTCTGGCGCGTCCAGCGGAGGCGCAGCCTCCGCGCCGAGCAGCACCGCGACCTTCACCACCCGCGCCGCATCCCGAGCCGCCGACACATCCTCGCGAGCAATCCAGTTCTTCCGCGCCATCCCCGCGAGCAGCGCCTTCGCCACCCGTGTCGCCCCGCGCAAACTCTCTTCGCGCACGCTCTCCCGCTCCGCCAGATAATCGAGCACGCGAAACTCGACCAACTGCTGTTCCGGCGTCCGCTTCGACCGCGCCGGAGACCCCGACATCCCCGCCAGATGCAGCGCCAGCCGCCCCTCATCGGTGATGCGGTAAGTGATCGTGCGCTTGAACTCCGCCGCCAGCGGCAGCATGGTGCGAAACACTTCACCCAGCGGCGCGAGATAGTAGTCGGCAATCCACTTCCCAAGTTTCAGCAGATGCTCATCGAGAACCGGAGAGAGGTCGAGCGCTTCGATCACCTTCTTGGTTTTGACCTGCGGCGGACGGTCATGCAACTCGACTACGATGCCCGACAGCCGTTGCTGCCGGAACGCCACCAGCACGCGCCCGCCCACGACAGGCTCCATGCCCGGAGGGATGGCATAGGTAAACACCATGTCGAGCGGCACGGCAAGGGCGACGTCGCAGAAAAGAGGCATGTAGGAGGTAGCGCCGACAATGCAATTGAGTTTCTGAATGAGCCTTTAGGCGTCTTGTTTCCTCGGCGCCTTCATCCCCAACTCCTTCATCACCATCTGCAAGTCCTTCCACGCTTCGCCCTTCTGCCGCGGATCACGCAGCAAAAACGCCGGATGGTAAGTGACCGCCAGCTTGCATCCATCCCAGTTGGGATCGTTGCTTCGTATCCCCGCCGGCCGGAAGTCATAAAAGCGACCGCGCAGTTGCGCCATCGATGCGTTCATCGCCAGCAGCGTCTTCGCCGCCACCGCTCCGAGCGCCACGATCACCTTCGGCTTGATCACCGCGATCTGCCGCATCAGGAACGGCGAGCAGGTAGCGCACTCGTCGCGCTCCGGCGTGCGATTCCCCGGCGGACGGCACTTCACGATGTTCGCGATGTAAACCTGCCCGCGCTCGATCCCCATCGCTTTGATCATGTTGTTGAGCAATTGCCCGGCGCGCCCCACGAAGGGCTCCCCCTGCGCGTCTTCATCGGCGCCCGGCCCCTCGCCCACGAACATTAACTCAGCCTTCGGATTCCCCACGCCAAACACGATCTGCTTCCGCCCCTGCTTATGGAGCACGCAGCGCGTACAGTCGCCCAGGTCTTCGCGGATTATCTTCAGCGCCTTAACCGGATCGCTCACACTCTGCTCGGGCTTCAGCGCGATTACCTCAAATATATTCTCTTCAATGACCGGCATCGCGATCGCAGCGGCCTTTCGTGGGCTCATTTCTTCTTCCGATCCTGGCTGATTTGTAGGAACCGCAATTTCTGCTTCGCCCATTACAGTCACCGCAGCAATTTCCCCGTCGCGGTCCGACAGCGGGCGCCGGTAGAAATCGTAGACTCCCATCTCGTTGTAGAAGCGGATGCGCGCCGCAAGCGCGCGTCGAAGTTCAGGATCAAGAATGCGGGACATTGCGGATAAGGATAACAAACCGTGCGGCGCACTCGGAAAACTACTTCAACTCAATCTCCACAATCTGCCCCACGGTCGTCCCTCCGTTGGCCAGCGCGTGCGTGACCTTGGCATCAACCCAATGAACGCCTCCCGTATTCACCTCGTGCGTGAACGACTTCCCTTCGGGATCCGTCATCTTCAGTACCAGCGGTGTCGCCGCAATAATCAGGTAGGGACGCTCGTGCGTATGCATCGCAGACGTAGCTCCCGGTGCAAGCGTCCACTTGTAAACCCGCGCGCTTGGATTCTCCGCTTCCACCTTCCCTGCAACCGGACCCGAAGCGTTCGCCGGCCGGTGAAGCAGTTCCACGTCCAACACTTCGAAGACGGCGTTGCCGGCGTTGTGCACCCGGTGGGTGTACGGCCCATTCGACGCTAACGCCGCAACGTCTCCAGGCTCCGTCACCTCTGGCGCACTTTCCGGTTCGCCCAGTTTTTGCCGGGTGATTGTGGCGCCAGACAAATCAACCGCCACACGGTCGTGCGTGTGCGTGTGAAACAGCGTGCTTTCACCCGGCAGAAGCTTCACCCGCAGAACCATGACAGAATCATTTTTGAGCACGAGATGATGATGCGGCTCCTCTTCTGCCGGGACGGCTGATTGCTGCGAGGCAACGAGAGTGGACAACACGAGCGCCAAGGCTCCGCACAAATAGATGTTCACGGGATTTTCCTACCGGACAACCGTGTCACGGTGTTTCCGCAACTTCACTACCTGGTCCAGCACGCGGTGCGCTACTTCCCATTTCGAGGTCTCGGGAACCTCGACCACTTCGCTTTGAGAGATGATGGTGGCCGCGTTACGGTCGGAATCAAAACCAACGCCTTCGCGCGAAACATCGTTCACTATGATCGCGTCGAGCGACTTCGACGCCAGCTTCCTGCGCGCATTTTCCAGCACGTTCTCCGTCTCAGCGGCAAACCCCACCACCACCTGGGAAGTCTTGCGGCGCGCCACCTCCGCCAGAATATCCGCGGTCGGTTCCAGTTCAAGCGCCATCTCGCCCTTGCGCTTGATTTTTTGCGCCGCCGCCGCTTTTGGCCGGAAGTCCGACACTGCCGCCGCCTTGATTACGACTGTACTCTCGGGCAGCAATCTCAAAACCGCCGCCAGCATCTCTTCTGCGGTTTCCACCCGGATCACTTCCGCCGCTTCCGGAGCGGTGATCGCCGTCGGACCGCTCACCAGCAGCACGCGTGCTCCCCGCCTCAGCGCCGCTTCCGCAATGGCATATCCCATGCGCCCGCTCGACCGGTTCGTCAAATACCGCACCGGATCGATCTTCTCCCGCGTCGGTCCCGCCGTCACCAGCACCGTTTCGCCCGCCAGATCCTGCGAGGCGCCCAGCGCTTCCATCACCGCCGCTACAATCGTTTCATTTTCCGCCAGCCGCCCTGCTCCGGTCATCCCGCAGGCTAGGTAGCCCTGGCCGGGCTCCACAATGCGAACGCCTCGTTTGCGCAGGATTTCCAGATTCGCCTGCGTGGCCGCGTGATTCCACATGTTGACGTTCATCGCCGGAGCCACCACCACCGGAGCGGTGGTCGCGAGATAGAGAGTGCTCAGAAAGTCGTTGGCAATCCCCTGCGCGAACCGCGCCAGCACATCGGCCGTGGCCGCAGCCACCAGCAGCGCATCAATCGCCTGCGCAATCGCAATGTGCTCGATCGCCGACTCGACGTTGGCCTCGTCTCCGGAGCCAGACCCGAACATGCTGGTGATGACCTTTTCTCCCGAGAGCGCCGCGAAGGTCAGCGGACGAACGAACTCCTGAGCCGCCGCGGTCATCACGACTTGCACGCGAATGCCGCGGTCTTGCAAAAGGCGCACGATTTCCGCTGCCTTGTAAGCTGCAATGCCACCGGACACGCCCAGCGCAATTTTCATAACAGGAAGACGGCGGCCACGGCTTCAATGCCCAGCCCCGCCTACAGAATTGATGCCGCAACCTGGCGCGAGATGCAGACCGCGCGTTGGCGACTGGTCTGCGCTGCGGCTAAAACCCACCAGTAGAGACGCGAGCGATGTCTACGCGTCTTCCGTGAACACCTTGTCCAGAGTCTCGGTTGCCGCCACGACCGGCAATTTGGGAATCTCCGGAATCAGCCATTTCACCTTGCCGGCCTTGATTTCATCCTGCGCGATGCGGCAGGGTTTGCGCGATCCGGTATCGATCACCGGCGGTGCGCCGCCTTGCAGTTGCCGTGCCCGCCGCGCCGCTACCAAAATATAGCGGTAGTTGCTGTCGAACCCTTCAACCAGCTTCATATTCTCTCCCCTGAAAGTCTACGTGCCCTTTACAGCTGCGGGTTAAACGAGGACAGAATCGGCTGCACCCGCTCGCGCGTCTGTTCCAGCCGGCAAGCTTGTGCGGACGCCACTCGCCGCTTTTCCTCACCCGAAAGTTCCGCCCCGCTTCGCTGTGCCCGCTCCGACAGTACGATGTCCTTTAGTTGGTCCGCAGATTTCTCAAGCACGTTGTTTACTAATATATAGTCGTATTTCGAGTAATTCTCAATCTCTCGTCGGGCCGTGTCCAACCGGCGACGAATGACCGCCTCCGAATCCAGCCCCCGGTTGCGCAGCCGCCATTCCAGATTCTCCCGGTCGGGCGGAAGAATAAAGATGCTCACCGCCTCCGGAATCTTCTCTTTAATCTTACTCGCACCTTGCACATCGATGTCGAGCAGCAGGTCGTGGCCTCGCGCCTCGGCCTCGCACAGAAACCGCCGCGCCGTGCCGTAATAGTTTCCGAAGACTTCCGCGTACTCCAGAAACTCTTTGGCTTCGATCATGGCTTTAAATTCTTCCCTGGAGACAAAGAAATATTCCTTGCCGTTCTGTTCGCTTCCGCGCGGCGGGCGCGTGGTGTAAGAAATCGAAAAGTCCAGGTTACGAACCATCTTGAACAGTTCGTTCACCAGCGTGGATTTGCCCGAACCCGATGGCGCGGAAACAATGTAGACGATGCTCATTCCAGATTCTGCACCTGCTCCCGCGCTTTCTCGATCTCCGACTTCATCAGCAAGCCCATCTCGGTAATCTTCAAGGCCTCGCCCGCCAGGCCCGAGGTCTTCGAGAGCAGCGTGTTGGCCTCGCGGTTCATTTCCTGCAGCAGGAAGTCCATCTTCTTGCCCACTTCGCCACCCTGGTCGAGCAAACCGTCGAGCAAACCGAGGAAGTGCTTCACATGCGCATTCAGCCGGACCAGTTCTTCCTGGATGTCGCTGCGATCGACCAGCACCGCGACTTCCTGCAGGATCCGTTCCTTGTCCACCTGTGCGCCGAGCACCTCCAGCATGCGCGACTGCAGCCGTTC
>JBEKWX010000095.1:0-10528 GCA_049512675.1 Terriglobales bacterium
CATACAAATCCCATAGTCCCCGGGGGCGGCTTCCTTCAAGTCGCTGTATCTGAAGCGCCCCTACACACCGTCTAAACCCAGATCTCCGCTCGAGGGCGCTTCAGATACAGCCCTAAGACTTCTGGCCAGGATCGTTGAAAGTCTGTCCCGGCCATAACTTCCGATTTGCCCGTCAACCGGGAGCGATCGCAATCACTTCCTATAAGCCGACTTGAACTAAGCCGCTAGTGCGGCGGACGCTTTCGCGTGTTGCTGAGCGGACGGTCGAGGTGATCTGAGCTAGTTTTGTCGCAGAACTCTGACGAATCCGAATCAGGGGTAGAATCTATTGAAAATCGAACCTGTCCCAAAACTGGCCGCTGCCGACGATTCCGGAAGCGCTTCAGTCAATTTCATGATTAGCCTAGAGGGCGTGGCGAAGCATTGAATCGATTTTTGAACGATTTGCGCTTGGGAATCGCATAAATATGTCTGCCGGTGCCGATAGCGAACGCTTCCAGAGCGGCGCGAACAAGTATGCTGCCTACCTCGAAACGCCCGAGGGCCGGTTGCGCTCTGACTTGGCCTTTGCCAACCTGCACGATTTTCTTCCACTCCAGGCCAAAGAGCCGTTGTGTGCATTAGATCTCGGAGGTGGCACGGGAGCGGCGGCGGTTCGACTGGCGCGACTTGGCATGCATGTTACGGTGCTGGATTGTTCTCCCGCGATGCTGGATATCACGCGGCGCGCCGCCCACGAAGCAGGAGTCGCGGAGAAGATCGCGCTGAAACACGGTGAGGCAGCACAGCTTGCCAGCTTGTTTCCCGCTCGATCCTTCGATGTAATTCTCTGCCACAACATCCTGGAATACCTCAACGATCCGGGAGTTGTGTTGTGCGCTGCGGCTCACGGCTTGCGAGATTTATCCTCGATACTGTCGGTCCTGGTGCGCCGACAGGCGGGCGAGGTCTTAAAGGCCGCCATCCGAACGGGCGATCTGGATGCGGCGGAAAATAGTCTTACGGCTGAGTGGGGAGAAGAGTCTCTTTACGGAGGAAGAGTGCGACTCTTCAGTACCGATAGCCTGCAATGCATGTTGAAAGCAGCGTCGCTGGCCATGATTGCAGAGCGGGGTGTGCGCGTCGTTGCAGATTACTTGCCGTCTGCGGTATCTCGCAGCGCCGAGTACGAGCGGATTCTGGAGCTGGAACGCAAGCTGGGTATGCGGCCAGAGTTTGCAGCAGTCGCGCGCTATGCGCATTACCTGCTTCGCCGACCAGACCCGGCGATTGAGGATCGCGAGTGAACGACCTCAGAGCGGAATCTTCATCCCCCACAACCGGCGCGAACAATCCGGTCGCCGGCATTGCGCTCGGGCTCGGGCTCACGAACGAATGCAATCTTTCCTGCGCCTTTTGCTACCGGGACCCAGCCCGCACCGATCGCCTCTCTCTGGATCAGGTGAAGTCCGTCATGGAACGGCTGCCCGTTCGCTCGGTGAATCTGGGAACCGGCGAGAACGGGATGCATCCAGAGTTCAGGGCGATTCTAGCGTACCTGCGCACCAAACCTGTCAAACTAACGATCACTTCCAATGGCCACAGCGTCGCTGTTCTGGAAGACAACGAGTTGCTTGCTTTTCACGATATTGAGTTTTCTCTCGATTACCCGACACAAGCCGAACAAGACGCGCAGCGCGGCACTGGCAACTGGGAACTGATCCACGGCCAAGCAGAACGCTGTGTTCGGCTCGGCGTGCCCGTAACCATCGTCGCGGTCATGATGAAGGCGAACTACTTGCGTCTGGCCGACGTGGCTCGAGTGGCCAAGCGTTTTGACGCGCCTTTACGGGTGAACGTGTATCAGGCGGTGCGATCCGACATCTATGCGTTGTCCTACGGAGAGTATTGGGAGGGGTTTCGGCGTCTCTTTGCGGAGACCGACGTGATCGCCATTGGCGAGCCCCTGGTGCGAGCGATGGCGGGCCTCCCGCCGCTCCGAGGAGGATGCGGAGTCAGTACCGTGCGGGTTACTCCGCGCGCCACGACACAGCCTTGCGTTTACTGGCCGGGATCGGGGGAGCCGCTGGTGAATTTGATTGCGGCCGGCGTCGAGATTCTAGAGTCCGCGCCGTTCGGCCAAGCCCGCACCCTTCCCAAGGCGTGCCAGCCTTGCGAGTTCCGAGACTCATGTCATGGCGGCTGTGCCGGACGTCGATGCCTCCTGGGCGCGATCCTAGAGCCTGACGATTACTGTCCGATCATTCGCGGGGAACGTCCGGAGCTGGAGATTCGTATGGCCGCCACCCGCGACCTGCCCAAGGTAGGCAGTTCCTGCACAACCGTAGTGATTGCCAGGGAGGCTGACTCGTGAAGCTCCAAATCGCGAACCAGCCCATCCGCTGTTTATTGAGCTTCGCTTATTGCGCTTTCATCCAGGTGTCCGAGCCTGCCAATTTAACTGACACGTCAGAAATGAAGATGTGCAGGGGCTTGCCATCGGCGGTGCCGCGGTGCTCGGTTGAGAACAGGAGCGGACCGGCCTTCTTGTAGCCCGTCCAGGTTGCGTTGACCAGGCTTGGCTTCTTCGTCCCGCCGTGGTGGAAGACAAGGTACTCGACGCGGTCGTCTTTGCCGACGTAGAGTTCCCAGGTGTCGCCGGGTGTGTAACCGCCGAGTTCCGCGGGATATTTCACTACAACATGTTCGGCCGATCCGTTGCCCGTCGGAAGCTTTTTCATACCCTCATCGGTGACGTTGGCGCTGGTGTCCCAGTAAGCATGTAAGGGGAACAGAAGCCAATAGTTATCGTTGACGAACGCCGGCTCAACCTCGTTTTTCACATTGTCAGGCTGGCTGCTGAGCTCGGAGCGCATATAGCTGACCTTGACCGGCTTGCCGTCTTTATCCTTTCCCTCGTAGGAGACTTTGCCGGTCTTGGGCTCCCACTCCCACATGTGAGCGGCTTTAAAGAGTCCGGTAATTTCCCCGTTCCAGGTGTAGCGGATGGCCTGAATTTGATCCCAGGAATCGACTCCGTATGTTTTGGCAATCCTTTCGAGAATTGGAGCGCGCTCTTGCGCCCAGGAGATCGGAACAAGGACCAGCACTCCGCAAAGCAAAAGACCCATCTTGGTTAAACGGCGGGCATTTCTCATAGAGTTTGCTCCTCGGTGAATTGAAACGCATGCTGTGTTGGATGACGGAGCAAGCTTCGGGATACACGAATCACATGTCGGCGCGGTACTCTTCGCCCGCTCCAGGCATTCACAGGTTGTCGCGGATTATACAATGAAGGTCGGCGTTCTCAGCGTTTGGCGAGCCTTGATCGCTGGTCGATTGAATGCGGGCGCCATTGCGCAACCTACAGCGCATTCGCAGTGGGCGCCTATTCTGTCGAGGATCGTGGCGCGGCCGGCCGTCTCAATCGCCGAAACTCGGCAATCGCAGCGGCCAGTGCGACAGATCCGTATTCGAGAACCATGATCCAGCCAGGAACCAACCATGGACGATCAAGCGTGCGCAAATGCCAAACGTAGTAAGTAGGAATGATGCTAACTGTCCAGATGATGATCGGGACCGTCGAGGGCGACCGCATGAACGGCAGCAGCCACAGCAGGTACCATGGATATACGACTGGTGCACATAGAAGCGATGCTGCCATCGGCCATGCAAACGCGTCTGGTGACGACGGGGCCCTGCTTCTCAGCCAAATCGCGGCAAGAAATCCGGCGACCAAGGCCAGCCCAACTGCAAACAGCGGAGCCGTCACTCGCTCGAGCGCTGCGAAAACCGGATCATTGAAGCGGAAACTCCGCACGTAAGTGCCGAGCGAGCCGAAGGGAATTCGTCCGCGGTTTAAGAACGGCACATAGAGGAGTCCAACGACGGCTGCTGCAAGCAAACCGTCGCGGATGCGAATGCGTTTCCAGTAGAGAGGCAGGAGTACGATCGGGAGAAACTTTACCGCGACAGCAAGCGCAAACGCCACTGCCGCAACGGCACGCCACCGCCGTCTCAGCGCGGCGACGGAGACCACCAGCAGCAACGCTCCGACAATGTCGATGTGTCCGCTGCCCGCGACATCCGTTACCAGCAGTGGATGCCAGGCATAAGCCAGGATCCAGTGCGCTCCTTGACCACTGGTACGCAAGATCTCGAGCAAAACGAGAACGATTGCCAAATCGCAAAGTACAAACGCTACTTTCAGCGAAAAAAGAGACTCATGAATCGCGGTGATGGCGCGGAAGAACATCTGTGCGCCCGGCGGATATGGGCTCGGTAAATCCGGATTGTTCAGCGTGCGGGTTTCCGACGTATGCAACCCACGGAGCGCGGGGTCGCTGGGGACAACCATATAAGGGTTATAGCCGAGCCGCTGGATGCGGCCATCCCAAAGGTATCGATGAATGTCATCATCGGGCCCCGGCGGCGACAGAAGAAATGGAATACGCCACAGGGCAGCCAACACCAGCCCGACGACGATGACCCGCTGCGGAAATTTTGGAGTCGCGAAGAGCTCACGAATGGCGAGGAGATACGCAATGCCGGCAACGGCCAGCGGAATTATGAAGGATGGTTCACCGATGCTGCTGAACTTGCGTGAGCAGATGGTCAGCGCCACAAGTAGGATCGCACCGAGCACATACAGTCTGCCGGCTGGCCTGAGCTTCACAGGTCTACCGTGCCTGTCCGCAACTGCGCCACCACCGGCGCCCACTGTTTCAACCAGACCGCCGTTCGTGGCGCCCGGGAGGGAGCGAGTTCCAGTTCTGTGGCGAGCCGAGTCAGGTCGACAGTTACGTCGATGTCGTAGAAGGGATCAGTGAAGCCAACGGAGAGCTGGAGTGCGCGAGCGCGCGCCAGCAAAGCCCCAAGCGCGTTCTTGGTGCCCATGCTGTCGCCATCGAAAAGCCCTGGATGAGAAGCCTTGGCCCCTACGAGGTAATAACCGCCATCGTGGGTCGGTCCCACGACGACGTCGTGCCTGGCGAGCGCCTCGAACGCATTTTCAAGAACCGAAGGCGGCAGGTGCGGGCTGTCGCTGTTAAAAGCAACCACGCGTTTCCGTCCAAGCGCCGCAAAGTGTGCAAAGACCGAAGTCAGGCCAGCCGCGAGACCCTGCCCTTTCTGCCCCACTACGTCCGCGACGCTTGGCGCCAACTGCGTTAGTTCTTCGACGTCCGAAGCCGGACACATAATGGCTACATCTACGACTTCCAAGGAGTGTGCTAGCGCGATGGTGTCGTTCAAAAGGCAGCGATAGAGTTCAGTGACTGCCTCCACTGGAAGGCTCGGAGATAAACGGGTCTTGACCATGCCCGGCTGGGGTGCTTTTGCCATCACGACCAGCGTGCGGCCCCCGTTTGGCGAGCAGGTCGTATTTTCGCGAGAGGATTCCATGGGGGATCGCTGTGCCAAGACTCACGCTGGCCGTGGATTCCCGGCTCCTCGATGCCGGAAATAATAGCGCACTATTAGCCAGAGGATGAACCATGCCGCTCCGACCGTGCCCCTGAGCGTACCGCTAATTTTCGATTTCCCAATGCGCGGATAGTAGCTCACCGGCACCTCAACGACGCGGAACCCCGCGAGCGTACCCTTGAGAATCATTTCAACCGCCCATCCGTATGTGTTCTCTTGCAGTTCAAGCTGGCGAAGGACATCTGCTCGTCCGGCGCGGAAGGGTCCAAGATCGCTTAACCTCAGACCATACAAAAGCCTGATCAGGAAAGCAGCCAGGTGATTGCCAAACGCGGCGTGCCATGGCAGTGCCCCAGGTATACTCTGCTTGCCGAGACGCGAACCAAGCGTGATCTCCGCGTGTCCGTCAAGGATTGGGGCCAGGAGAAGCGGCAGTTCAGCCGGTCGATCGCTGTAATCACCGTCGAGGAATACCACAATGTCAGGGCTGGTTGCTTCAGCCAGCCCGGTCAAACAGGCGCGACCGTATCCGCGACGGGGCTCGTGGAGGACGCGGGCTCCCATCTTTGAGGCGATCTCGGGAGTCCCGTCGGTTGAATTGCCATCTACGACCAAGACCTCCGTCACAATGTCAGCAGGGAGATCCGCTAAGACGCGGCCGATGGACTGCGCTTCATTATGCGTAGGAATGACGACCGACACTCGCACGTGACCTTGGCTCAACTCACCACCATGGTGAGGATGGGTGGCGCTTCGCCTGCAAAGCATCGACACCCCACGCTCGACCGGCCCGGCCTACCACGAGCGCAAGAGATGCGAGCACCGGAACCAGCAGCTCCCATATCCACGATGTGCCCCATTCGGAAACCCATAGGCTGCCCAGGTACAGAAACGCCACAAACGCGGCCGGGCGCGTCAGCAGACCGATCACTAGCAGGATTCCAAGACCGATCTCAGTCACGGCCTGCATCGGAGCGGCCATCGCGGCGTGGCTCGCGGCCAAACCCATAACGACCTTCCACACGGCTGGCGAATGACTCGCCTTTATGTAGTAGTTGATCAGGCCTGCATAACCCGCCGGGGTGTAGAGACCCTTCCCCAGATTTTCGAAGAAGACCCACACCAGCATTGCGCCGATCGTGACACGAACGATTGCCAGCCCATTTGCCGCGGGCGCTTGGTTGGCTGAATTTTGCGTCGGGCCCGTGTTCGTCATCGTCATGAACCTCGTACCCAATAGATGCCGCCACTTTGCGGTGGGAAACAGAAAGGAGTCGGTATTCTAAACGGTTCCTTTTGTTCCTGCCAGTGGACACTCCAAATCAACGTCGTCAGTAGCGCTTCTTGCGCCCGGCTTCCTATCGAGAGCCGGGATTTGACAGGACGCTGCCGCAACATGCAGACTGCAAAAGTGTGCTTCGAACGGTGAGATGCACACACCCCGACCGCGCGGCTGCGGTTTCGCTTCACGACAGCCCCGCCTGAGACGTCCGCTGGCCGTTGCCGGTCACAAAGTGCTTAAAGAAAAGCGATCCACCTTCAAAGGATACGTCATGCTGGCTCGACCTCTGCTCTCCCTGCTTCTCGTATTCTCGTCTCTGCCGGCTTTCGCTCAGAACGAGCGCCATTTCACTTTCCACTACGCATTCACGGTGAAGAACGTCAGCCCCGGCGAGCGCATGCGTGTCTGGATTCCACTGGCCCACTCCGATGCCTTCCAGCAGGTCAAAGTTACTTCCAAGAGTGGAGACTTGGCCCTGAAGCAGGTTCAGCAGCCGGAATACGGAAACGAGGTGCTATACGCCGAAACTTCGAAAGCCGATAAGGATGAATACAAGTTCTCTGTGGAATATGATGTCGTTCGGAAAGAGCATGTCGTGCTGGTCAACGGGAAGCCTGCTGGTGCCGCACCATCTGTGAGAGCGCCTCACGTCGAGTTGGCGCGGTTTCTGGAGCCGGACCGCTTAGTACCCGTCACCGGCGTTCCTGCGCAACTAGCCGAGCAGGAAACGAAAGGCGCGACCACGCCCCTCGAAAAAGCGAAGGACATCTACGAATACGTTTTTCGCACCATGAAGTATGACAAGAGCGGCACCGGCTGGGGACACGGCGACACGCTCTGGGCCTGCGACGCGAAGCACGGCAACTGCACGGATTTCCACTCCGTGTTTATCTCGATGGCGCGTGCGGAGAAGATTCCAGCGCGCTTTCAGATCGGCTTCCCGCTTCCGGCCGACAAGCACTCCGCCGAGATTCCCGGATACCACTGCTGGGCCGAGTTCTATCTTGATTCAGTGGGATGGGTGCCGGTCGATATTTCGGAGGCATGGAAGCACCAGGAGAAACACGATTATTTTTTTGGCGCCCACGACGTGAACCGGGTGCAGTTCACCGAAGGGCGTGATCTGAGACTCGCCCCCGCTCAGGAAGGCCCACCACTGAACTATCTTGTCTATCCGTACGTGGAGATTGGCGGAAAGGAGTATCCCAATGTCGCGATCGCGTTTTCTTTTGAGGACGCAGGCTCGACGCCCACAAAGGTGAGCGCCTTACGTTAGAGATTTGTACCTCATCGTTCGAAAATTTCGTGATTTCAACAGTTCAGATTTCGACAGTTCAGACACCTACCACGCTCCGAGGTAACTTTCGGGTTCGGAATTGGCGTACTACTCTTGGATCATGCATTGCGTCAATAGAGGCATCCTGACCTTGGTGGGACTGTTCCCGTTGCTTTTGCTGGCCGCTCCGGCCGAGGCGCGCCTGAACCTCCTCGAGAGCAAGCAGGTCATAACATTGCCTGGAAATCTAGTTGGCAGTATTCGAGCCGGCCTCGAACCATCTTCGACCGGGCCAGTGGCATTCGCCGCGCCAATCCAGGCTGACCTTTTGCGTGCTCTGCCGCAGGATTTCCGTGCTGCGTGCCCCTCATTGATTGAAAGCTGGGGTGACATCGCCAAGGGAACGGACGAGTGGCGCGTGCGCGTCCTGGTTCGCCAAGACGATCAATTGTGGCTGGCCTTTCGATGTGCATCGCGCGCGCGAGTATGAGAAGGACTATGACGAGCGTCCGGCCCTCCTTCGCCTTGCAACCGGCAAGCTGGAGTTTTTGCCACTCGGGTCGGACGCCGAGAATGACTCCACGCTCTATCACATCGAGTTCTCCGAGCTCCTGCCACTCGAAGGCGCGCAGGGAGTGGCCCTCAAAGTCACTGAGCCGGCCGGAAATCCCTGTTGCGATGGGCCTGAATCGCGCTCCGGTGAAACGTGGCGGGTCTTCGCGGATTTACCGCACGGCGTTGCGGAACTGCTTTCGGTCACGACGGCGCGGGACGACTCGAGCCACAGTGACGACCCCGAAGTCGATTCCGAGACAACCTACCGCGCCCAAATCACCCTGGATCGCGACGAGCAGAACCGGGGCAAGGAAGTCGCGGCCACCTTCCGCGAAGAGGTCAAGGAAATCACCTACGAAGGCGAGAAGGCTAACCCTCACACCGTGAGCCAGCGCTCCGGCACGCTGCGCTACCGCTGGACTCCCGCCTCTCTGCACTTTGAAGAAATCAAGTAGCAACGTTGAATCTGTCGAAGCCGAACTTTCGCATCACGCGGAAGGTGGTGGCGCGACAACTGATGTCGCGAACGGGCGAGAATGGGGTACTATGGTGCCGTTTTCGAGATCAAGAAGGAAGTTCCGGATTAGATGAAAAGAACCGGGAAAGTGCTGGGGTGGGTGTTCGCTGCGCTTGCGGTCGTTTTGGCGGCGGGAATCACATTCACCATCGGTTGGCGGCCGTTCATCGGGCCAAGGACGCGCGCGCTCACGGCACGGAAGTTCGGGAGCACGCCGGCGCGCTTGGCGCGGGGCGAGTACCTGGTCCGAGATGTAAATGACTGCATGGATTGCCACGCCGAGCACGATTGGACAACGCACGATGCGCCCGTTCTACCGAACTCGTTCGGCGCGGGCCAAGACATGAATATCTTCAGGGGTTTTCCCGGAAAGGTGTATGCGCCGAATATTACTCCGGATCCGGAAACGGGCGTGGGAAGCTGGAGCGACGATCAACTGGCGCGCGCCATCCGCGAGGGCGTCGGCCACGATGGGCGGGCGCTGTTTCCGTTCATGCCGTACCCGGATTTCCGGGCCATGTCCGACGAAGACCTGGCGTCGATCGTCGTGTACTTGCGGTCGCTGCCGCCGGTGCGCAAGCAGTGGCCGACGACCGACCTGATTTTCCCGGTGAAATACTTGATCCGCAACGTGCCCCAGCCGCTGGACGCGCCGGTGCTGGAACCCGACCTTTCCACTCCCGAAAAGCGCGGGAAATACCTGGTCACCATCGCCGGATGCGCGGATTGCCACACGCCACAGGACGCACATGGGCAGCCGCTGCCGGGCATGGACTTCGGCGGGGGGTTCATTCTCGAAGGACCCTGGGGCCGCGTGGCCAGCGCCAACATCACTCCCGACCCGTCGGGGATTTCTTACTACGACGAGGCGATGTTTACGCAGGCGATTCGCACGGGGTACGTCGGGGCGCGGCAGCTCAACCAGATCATGCCGTCGCACACCTACCGCGGGATGACCGATGAAGATATCGCCGGGATGTTTGCCTATATCAAGACATTCAAACCGGTGCGGCACCACGTAGACAACACCGAGCCGCCGACGTATTGCAAGCTCTGCCGCCAAACCCACGGCGGCGGAAACCAGAACTAGGTGTACCTGTCATTCGGTTGCCGATTCCATTCGAGTGGTCGGCAAAAGGGGAAGCTATCCAGAAACGGGCTTCGGGGAAATCTGAGTCACGATTCCTCGAAGGCGACTTCGGGACAACGTCGTCGGAGTCCGCCTGAAAACGTGAAACGTAACTTCCGGTTGGCCCGTTATCCGGGGAGTGACCGCGATTGATTCTCACCAGCCGACTCTGCATCAGCTGACGCTCAGTTACGTAGTTAGCGCCCGTAATTGTCTGAGATTTTCAGAAGGTTCAGAGCGGATCGTATAGTCCGCATTCACATCGGCAGTACGAATGATCCCTTGCTTATCGACCACGTACCGTGCAGGTATCGGTAGTCGGTATTCCGACTCATCGTGGAATCTGTCCAACGTGCTACCGAATGA